>NZ_JAUCMM010000005.1:0-205646 GCF_030362975.1 Curtobacterium subtropicum | reverse complement strand
GGGGGGGGGGGGGGGCCCGCCGGCCCCCCCGCCTCCCGTCCGTCCGTCTGCCGGCGGCCCCGCCGTGGTGGGCTTCTGGTCGCAGGACTTGCCGCTCACCTTCGCCGCCGACGGCATGTCGTGCGACCGGAACGGCCACGGGCGGCAAGTCGTGCAACCCGAGCGAACGGCTCCGGGAGCACGCGCTCGGCGGCTCCTGCCCTCGGCACCGGCGCCCACGGACGACGAAGGCCCCCGCACCGGATCGGTGCGGGGGCCTTCGGGCGTCTCGTGCTACTTCGCGGTACCGCGACGCTGCCGGAGCTGCTGCAGCGCGTCCTCGAGGAGCTGCGCTGCCTCTTCCTCGGTGCGGCGCTCCTTCACGTACGCGAGGTGCGTCTTGTAGGGCTCGGTCTTCGCGACGACGGGAGGGTTCTCCTTGTCACGACCGGCCGGGAGCCCCGTGGAGGGCGAATCGACCGTCTCCGGGATCTCGTCCTCCGGCAGGGTCGCCGAGAAGTACCGCACGACCTCGTTGCCGAGGGCGTCCCAGTACGAGACGGCCACGCGCTCCGCCTGGACGCCGCGGTCCTGCTCCCCCATCGGGCCTGCGCCGACGCGCGACCCTCGGATTGCACTGCCTCCGGTTGCCATGGATCAGCTCCCCGCCGTGAACTTGTTGATGAGACCGAGCACGATGATGGACACGATCCAGACCAGACCGAGGATCACCGTGATGCGGTTGAGGTTGCGCTCGGCGACGCCGGACGCCCCGAGGTTGCTCGTCACGCCGCCGCCGAACATGTCGGAGAGACCGCCACCGCGGCCCTTGTGCAGGAGGATGAGGAGCGTGAGCAGGAGGCTCGTGATCGCGAGCAGGACCTGCAGCACGACGGAGAGTATCGCCACGACGTACCTTTCGTGTGAAGTCAGCCCTGCAAGTGTACCGGGCCGCGCGAGCAGCCAGGACACCGGGCAGGGCGTGGCTCAGGCCGGCCACGCGGACGTGACCGGCCTGAGCGGGGTGGATCAGAGGCCGACGTGCTGCCGGAAGCGCGCGATGGCCGCGAACTCCTGCACGTCGAGCGAGGCGCCACCGACGAGCGCGCCGTCGATGTCGGGCTCGCGGAGGAAGCCGGCGATGTTGCCCGACTTCACCGAACCGCCGTAGAGCACGCGGGTGCTCGCCGCGAGGTCGTCGCCCCAGGCCTCGGCGATCCCGCGGCGCAGGGCGGCGCAGTCTTCCTGGGCCTGTTCCGGGGTGGCTGCCTGGCCGGAGCCGATGGCCCAGACCGGCTCGTACGCGACGACGATCTCGGACGGCTTCACGGCGTCGAGGACGACCCGCAGCTGCTCGACCGGTACGACACCGGCGCCGCGCTGCTCGCGCTCCTCGCCGGTCTCACCGACGCAGACGACCGGCACCAGACCGTGCTTGACGGCGGCAGCGGTCTTCGCAGCGACGACCTCGTCGGTCTCCCCGTGCATCGTGCGACGCTCGGAGTGCCCGACGATGACGTACTTCGCGTCGAGGGCCGCGAGGAACGCACCCGAGACGTCACCGGTGTAGGCACCGGAGTCGTACTGCGAGAGGTCCTGCGCGCCGAACTCGATGGAGAGCTTGTCGGCCGAGATGAGCGTCTGCACACTGCGGAGGTCGGTGAAGGGCGGGAACACCGCGACCTCGACGTCGTCGTGGTCGTGGCGCGCGTCCTTCAGCGTCCACGCGAGCTTCTGCACCGTCGCGATGGCCTGGAGGTGGTCCAGGTTCATCTTCCAGTTACCTGCGATGAACGGCGTGCGGTTCATCGGGACCACCCCAGCGCTTCGAGACCGGGCAGCGACTTGCCCTCGAGGAACTCGAGGCTCGCGCCACCACCCGTCGAGATGTGCCCGAACTGGTCGTCCGAGAACCCGAGCGACCGGACGGCCGCCGCGGAGTCGCCGCCGCCGACCACGCCGAGGCCGTCGACCTCGGTCAGGGCCTGGGCGACGGTCTTCGTCCCCGCCGCGAAGGCCGGGAACTCGAACACGCCCATCGGCCCGTTCCAGAACACGGTCTTCGACCCGGACACCGCCGACGCGAAACGCGCAGCCGTCTCGGGGCCGATGTCGAGGCCGATGCCGTCCGCACCGAACGTCGAGGACTCGATCGCATCGGCCGCGACGGTCTCGTGGTCGGCGTCCGCCGCGAACCCGGAGGCCACGACGACGTCGGTCGGCAGGTCGATCGTCACGCCGAGCTCGTCCGCCTTGGCGAGGTACGCCCGGACGGTGTCGAGCTGGTCCTGCTCGAGGAGCGACTTCGCGACCCCGTGGCCCTGGGCCGCGAGGAACGTGAAGAGCATGCCGCCACCGATGCAGAGCGTGTCGACCTGCGGGAGCAGGTGCTCGATGACGCCGAGCTTGTCGCTGACCTTCGACCCGCCGAGCACGACCGTGTACGGCCGCTCCGGGTCCTTCGTCAGCCGCTCGAGCACCGTCAGCTCGGACTCGATGAGCGAGCCGGCCGCGCTGGGCAGCGCCGCCGCGAGCTCGTACACCGAGGCCTGCTTGCGGTGGACGACACCGAAGCCGTCCGACACGAACGCGTCGCCGAGTGCGGCGATCCGCTCGGCGAACGCCTGGCGCTCCGACGCGTCCTTCGAGGTCTCCTCCGGGTTGAAGCGGAGGTTCTCGAGCAGCAGGACGTCGCCGTCCCCGAGGGCCTCGGCGGCCGCGGTCGCCTCGTCGCCGACGGTCTCGCCGACGAAGGTGACCTCCTTGCCCAGCAGCTCCGAGAGCCGCTGCGCCACGGGGGCCAGCGAGTACTCCTGCGCGGGCGTGCCGTCGGGACGACCGAGGTGCGAGATCACGACGACCCGCGCCCCGGCGTTGACGAGCGTGTTGAGCGTGCCCAGCGACGCGCGGACGCGGCCGTCGTCGGTGATCGTGCCGTCCTTGAGCGGGACGTTCAGGTCACACCGGACGACGACGCGCTTGCCGGCGAGGTCGCCGAGGTCCTCGAGGGTGCGGAGGCTCATGCCGAGAGTCGCTCGCCCACGTACTCGGTCAGGTCGACGAGGCGGTTCGAGTAGCCCCACTCGTTGTCGTACCACGAGGTGATCTTGACGAGCTTGCCGATGACCTTGGTCAGGCCGGAGTCGTAGATCGACGAGTGCGGGTCCGTCGTGATGTCGGTCGACACCAGCGGGTCCTCGCTGTAGAGCAGGATGCCCTTGAGCGGGCCTTCCGCGGCCTCCTTGTAGGCGGCGTTGATCTCGTCGACGGTGACCTCGGACGACGTCTCGAGGGTGAGGTCGGTGATCGAACCGGTCGGCACCGGCACGCGCAGGGCGTAGCCGTCGAGCTTGCCGGCGAGCTCCGGCATGACCAGGCCGATGGCCTTCGCCGCACCGGTCGACGTCGGGACGATGTTCA
The DNA here is from genome assembly GCF_030362975.1 of Curtobacterium subtropicum. Taxonomy (NCBI): domain Bacteria; kingdom Bacillati; phylum Actinomycetota; class Actinomycetes; order Micrococcales; family Microbacteriaceae; genus Curtobacterium; species Curtobacterium subtropicum. The sequence continues at coordinate 202,247 of NZ_JAUCMM010000005.1, read as the reverse complement.
GCGCAGCGGCACGGGCACGACGCGGGTCCTTGTGCGGGCCGTCCTGCAGGTTCTGGTCGGCGGTGTACGCGTGGACCGTGGTCATGAGACCGCGCTCGATGCCGAACTTGTCGTGGAAGACCTTGGCGAGCGGCGCGAGGCTGTTCGTGGTGCACGACGCGTTCGAGATGATGTTGTGGTTCTCGGGGTCGTACTGGTCCTCGTTCACGCCGAGGACGATGGTGACGTCGTCACCGGTCGCCGGGGCCGAGATGATGACCTTCTTGGCGCCCGCGTCGATGTGCTTCTGCGCGTCGGCCGCCTTGGTGAAGAAGCCGGTCGACTCGATGACGATGTCGACACCCAGCTCGCCCCAGGGGAGGTTGGCGGGGTCGCGCTCCGCGAGGACCTTGATCGGCTTGCCGTCGACGACGATGCTGTCACCGTCGAGCTCGACGGAGACGCCGAGACGGCCCGTGATGGAGTCGAACTTCAGCAGGTTCGCGAGGGCTGCGTTGTCGGTGAGGTCGTTCACCGCCACGATCTCGAGGTCGGAGCCCTTGGCGAGGGCGGCCCGGAAGAAGTTACGGCCGATGCGGCCGAAGCCGTTGATGCCGATCTTGACGGTCAATGGATCTCCTGGTGGGTGTGGAGCGCCCCGGGGGCGCTGCTTTTCGGAGTCGTGCGGCCCTGCGGACCCACGTGTGGTGGACGATACGCCCCGTAACGTCGCCGTAACGACCCTAGCAGTCGGTCACTGCGCGCCCGCGCCGGATGACGGTCCGTCCGGACGGGTGGTGCGAGCGGCGGTGGACGCACCCCGGGACGGACTGGAGGCGCGGTGCCAGCCGACACCGCGCCTCCAGTCCGGCACACGGGAACGTCAGGGGCTACGCCCCCTCGAGCTCCTCCGGCACGCTGGCCTCGGTCCCCGGGATGCCGAGGTCCGACGCCTTCTTGTCGGCCATCGCGAGCAGGCGGCGGATGCGCCCCGCGATCGCGTCCTTCGTCATCGGCGGCTCGGCGTGCTGGCCGAGCTCGTCGAGCGACGCGTCCCGGTGCTGCAGGCGCAGCGAGCCCGCGTACTTGAGGTGGTCGGGGACCTCGTCACCCAGGATCTCGAGCGCACGCTCGACGCGGGCGCACGCGGCGACGGCGGCCTGCGCCGAACGGCGGAGGTTCGCGTCGTCGAAGTTGACCAGGCGGTTGGCGGTGGCGCGGACCTCCCGGCGCTGGCGCATCTCCTCCCACTCGGCGGTGGTGCGGGCGGCACCCATGACGGTGAGCATCTGCCCGATCGCCTCGCCGTCGCGGATGACCACGCGGTGGACGCCACGGACCTCGCGGCCCTTCGCGGCGATCCCGAGGCGCGACGCGGCGCCGACCAGGGCCATCGCGGCCTCGTTGCCCGGGCAGGTGACCTCGAGCGCGGCGGCGCGACCCGGGTCGGTCAGCGTGCCGGAGGCCAGGAAGGCACCGCGCCAGATGGCGGCGAGGTCCTCGCGGTTGCCGGTCGTCAGCCGGTTCGGCAGGCCGCGCACCGGGCGACGGCGGGCGTCCATGAGCCCGGTCTGGCGGGCGAGGGTCTCCCCCGCCTCGAGCACGCGGACCAGGTAGCGGGTGCCGCGGCGGGAGGAGGCGGACGACCCCACCGACGCCTCGCTCCGAACGCCGTACAGCTCCGCCAGGTCCTTGCGCACGCGGTGCACGATGATCCGGGTGTCGAGCTCGACCTCGACCGCGATCCTGCCCGAGATGACGTGCAGGCCGCCCGCGAACCGCAGGATGGTCGCGAGTTCGGCGGCGCGGACCGTGTTGCGGTTCACGACGACCCTGGCCAGTTCGTCCTTGACCTCGGCAGTCAACGGCACAGCATCATTCCTAACGTTTTCTCTGGTGGGGTCCGCGGGTCCGGCGCACGTGGTGTGGAGCGGCCGGAGGAACGGTCACTCCCGGCCGAGATCTCGGTTCTTCACACGCACGGCGACGTCGGACATCCCGCGGAGGAGGTTCGCCAACTCGGCGACGACGGCGACCGAGCGGTGCTTGCCGCCGGTACAGCCGATGGCGATCGTAGCGTGTCTTTTGTTCTCGCGTTGGTATCCCGCCAGCACGGGCTCGAGCACAGCGGCGTACCGCTCGACGAACGAGCGGGCTCCCGGCTGCGACAGGACGTAGTCGGAGACGGGGGCGTCGAGGCCGGTGTGGGGCCGGAGTTCCGGCACCCAGTAGGGGTTCGGGATGAACCGCACGTCGGCCACCATGTCGGCGTCGGCGGGCAGCCCGTACTTGAACCCGAAGCTCATCAGGGTGACCTGCACACCCACGAAGTGGTCGTCGGCGAACCGCTCGGTCACGGCGTTCGCGAGCTGGTGGATGTTGAGGTCCGAGGTGTCGATGACCACGTCCGCCGCCTCGCGCAGCGCGGACAGCCGCGACCGCTCGAGGCCGATGCCGTCGAGCAGCGTCCCGTCGCCCTGCAACGGGTGCGGGCGACGGACCTGCTCGAACCGGCGCACGAGCACGGCGTCGGTCGCCTCGAGGAAGAGCACCCGGACCCGTGCGGAACTGCCCGCCCGGACCTGCTCGACGGCCTGCTCCGGGTCCGTGAAGAACCTGCCGCCGCGGACGTCGACGACGGTCGCGATCTTCGGGATCTTCTCGCCGGCGCGGTCGGCGAGCTCCGTCAGCGGGCCGAGCATCTGCGTCGGGAGGTTGTCGACGACGTACCAGCCGAGGTCCTCGAGCGCCTTGCCGACGGTGGAGCGTCCGGCACCGGACATGCCGGTGACGATGAGGATGTCGTGCTGCTGCGACGCGGACGTCTGGGCGGGTCGGTCGTCGCTCGTGTCGCTCATGTGTGGGAGGGCTCCGTCGTGGCGGGCCGGGCCAGGGCCCGGGGAGGTCTCGGCTGCGGGTGCCGGCTGCTCGTCCAGGCTACCGTCCCCCGTCCGGGGTGGCGCGGGTCACCGGGGACGGGACGGTCCGTCGTCGGAGACGGCGGGGACGCGGACAGGACCCGTCGGGGCGACCGGCCGGGAGGCGCGGCTGCGTTCCGCCACGTCGGTCGCCCCGCGCTCGTCCGGGCCGACCGCCGTGGCCGGTTCCGGTGCACTGGCCGACGACGCACCGACTCCGGGTGCGCTGCGGGGCGCATCCGTGTCGGACGCGTCCGTGTCGGGTGCGCTGGCTTCCGGCGCGCTGGCTTCCGGTGCGCTCGCTTCCGGTGCGCTGCGGGGCGTCTGTGCGAGCTTCGTGACGACCGCTGCAGCCGTGGCCGGGCCGACGCCGTTCACCTCGGCGATCTGCTCCGCCGTCGCCTCGCGCAGGCGTGCCACCGACCCGAAGTGCTTGAGCAGGGCGTTCACCCGCGTCGGACCGAGCCCCGGGATCTCCGACAGCTGCGACCGGACGTCGCGCTTCCGCCGGGTCCGCTGGTGGGTGATCGCGAACCGGTGCGCCTCGTCTCGGATCCGCTGGATCAGGAAGAGCGCCTCGGAGTTGCGCGGCATGATCACCGGGAAGTCGTCGTCCGGCAGCCAGAGCTCCTCGAGCCGCTTCGCGATGCCGACCAGGGCGATGTCGTGCACCCCGGCCTCGTCCATCGCCCGCTTCGCCGCCTGCACCTGTGGCTGTCCGCCGTCGACGATGAGCAGCTGCGGGCGGTAGGCGAAGCGCTTCGTCGGCTTCGTGCCCTCGACGACCTCGTCGCTGGTGGCGTCCGCGACGTCCGGGACCGAGGCGTCCTCGTCGAGGCGCGCCAACCGGCGAGACAGCACCTGGTACATGCTGTCGGTGTCGTCGGTCGTCTCGGCGATCGTGTACCGGCGGTACTGGTCCTTCCGTGGGAGCCCGTCCTCGAAAACCACCATCGACGCGACGACGTTCGTGCCCTGCAGGTGCGAGATGTCGTAGCACTCCATGCGCAGGGGGGCCTCGGTCATGCCGAGGGCGTCCTGGATGTCCGCGAGGGCGGCCGACCGCGTCGTGTAGTCGGCACTGCGCTTCGTCTTGTAGAGCATGAGCGCCTGCGCGGCGTTCTGCGCAGCCGTCCGGGCCAGGCCAGCACGATCGCCGCGCTGGGCGGTGCTGAGCTTCGTGCCGCGTCCACCGCGCCGTTCGCTGAGCCACTGCTGCAGCGCCTCGGCGTCCTCGGGGAGTTCGGGGACGACGACCTCGCGCGGGACGTCGTCGCTCGTCGCGTACTGGCCCTGGACGATCTGCTCGACGAGGTCGCCGGTGCTGATGTCGAGCTCCTTGTCGACCACCCAACCCCGGACACCGCGGATGCGCCCACCACGGACCGAGAACAGCTGCACGGCGGCTGCGAGCTCGTCCTCGGCGACGCCGAACAGGTCGAGGTCGACCGAGTCGCGGAGGACGACGGCCGACTTCTCGAGCACCGCCTCGAGGGCTCCGACCTGGTCGCGGTACTTCGCGGCCTGCTCGTAGTCCATCGCGTCGGCCGCCGCGGCCATGCGCTGCCGCAGGGTCGTGATCACCCGGCGGTCGTAGCTGCCCATGAAGCGGACGAACTCCTCGACGATCGCCCGGTGCTCCGCGATCGTGACCTTCTGCGAGCAGGGGCCACCGCACTTGCCGATCTGCCCGGGGAAGCACGGCTTGCCGGTCTGCATCGCCTTCTTGTACGACGAGTCGGAGCAGGTGCGGATCGGGAAGACCTTGATCATCAGGTCGATGGTGTCGTGCACCGCCCAGATCTTCGGGTAGGGCCCGAAGTACTTCGCGCCCTTGATCTTCCGGTTGCGCGTGACCATCACCCGCGGCGACTCCTCGCCCAGGGTGATCGCCATGTACGGGTACGACTTGTCGTCCCGGAACTTGACGTTGAAGGGCGGGTCGAACTCCTTGATCCAGGTGTACTCGAGCTGCAGGGCCTCGATCTCGGAGCCGACCGTGGTCCACTCGACGCTCCGCGCCGTGAGCACCATGCGCCGGGTGCGCTCGTGCAGGGTGGGCAGCGGCGCGAAGTAGTTGCTCAGCCGGGCACGGAGGTTCTTCGCCTTGCCGACGTAGAGCACCCGGCCGGCCTCGTCACGCCACCGGTAGACGCCTGGGTCGGTCGGGATCTCCCCCGCCTTCGGCCGCCAGGAGACGGTGTCCGCCACCTACCGAGCACCCGCCTTCTGCTTGCCCTGCTGCTTCTGGGTCGCCTGCCGTGCGCCGACGGCCTGCTCCTTGCCGACACGGGCGTCCTGCGCGTCGAAGATCTCGCGCAGGAAGACACCGGTGTGGCTCTCGGGGACGTCGGCCACGTGCTCGGGCGTCCCGACGGCCAGGACCGTCCCGCCGCCGGCGCCGCCCTCGGGCCCCATGTCGATCAGCCAGTCCGCGGACTTGATCACGTCGAGGTTGTGCTCGATCGTGATGACGGTGTTGCCCTTGTCGACCAGGCTCTGCAGCACGAGCAGCAGCTTCCGGACGTCCTCGAAGTGCAGACCGGTCGTCGGCTCGTCGAGCACGTAGACCGTCCGGCCGTTCGAGCGGCGCTGGAGCTCCGTCGCCAGCTTGACGCGCTGGGCCTCGCCACCGGAGAGCGTCGTGGCGCTCTGCCCGAGGCGCACGTAGCCGAGGCCCACGTCGACGAGGGTCGCCATGTAGCGGTGGATCGCGGAGATCGGCTCGAAGAACTCGGCCGCCTCGCTGATCGGCATGTCGAGGACCTCGGAGATGTCCTTGCCCTTGTAGTGCACCTGCAGCGTCTCGCGGTTGTAGCGAGCACCGCCGCAGACCTCGCACGCGACGTACACGTCGGGCAGGAAGTTCATCTCGATCTTGATCGTGCCGTCGCCGGAGCAGTTCTCGCAGCGGCCGCCCTTGACGTTGAAGCTGAACCGGCCGGGCTGGTAGCCGCGGGCCTTCGCCTCGGGGGTCTCGGCGAACAGCTGCCGGATGCGGTCGAACACTCCGGTGTAGGTCGCCGGGTTCGACCGCGGCGTGCGGCCGATGGGCGCCTGGTCGACGTGCACGACCTTGTCGAGCTGATCGAGGCCCTTCACGCGGGTGTGCTTGCCGGCGATGTGCCGAGCCCCGTTGAGCTGGTTCGCGAGCACCTTGTACAGGATGTCGTTCACCAGGGTCGACTTGCCGGAGCCGCTGACACCGGTGACCGCGGTGAAGACACCGAGCGGGAAGTCGACGTCCACCTGCTTGAGGTTGTTCGCCCGCGCACCCTGGACGCTGATGACGCGCTTCGGGTTCACCTTCCGGCGCTCCGTCGGCACCTCGATCGCACGCCGGCCGGCGAGGTAGTCACCCGTCACGGACTCACGGTTATCGATGATGCCCTCGTACGAGCCGGAGTGCACGACCTTGCCGCCGTTCACCCCCGCGCCCGGTCCGATGTCCACGACCCAGTCGGCCGTACGGATCGTGTCCTCGTCGTGCTCGACGACGATCAGGGTGTTGCCGAGGTCCTTGAGCTTGACGAGGGTGTCGATCAGCCGCCGGTTGTCGCGCTGGTGCAGACCGATGCTCGGCTCGTCGAGCACGTAGAGCACGCCGGTCAGGCCCGACCCGATCTGGGTCGCGAGGCGGATGCGCTGCGCCTCGCCGCCGGAGAGGCCGCCGGCCCCGCGCGCGAGGGTGAGGTAGTTGAGGCCGACCTCGAGCAGGAACTCCAGGCGCGCCCGGATCTCACGGAGCACCGCGGCGGCGATGTGCGCCTCGCGCTCGGTGAGCGTGAGCTCCTCCATGAAGCCGTAGGCCTGGTCGAGCGACATGTCGGTCACGTCGGCGATGCTGCAGCCGTCGACCGTCACGGCGAGGACCTCGGGCTTGAGGCGCGTGCCGTCGCACACCGGGCAGGGCACCTCGCGCAGGTAGCCCTGGAAGCGCTGCCGCTGGGAGTCCGACTCGGCCTCGGCGAACTTGCGCTCGATGTAGGGCATGACGCCCTCGAAGCCGCTCGTGTACCGCATCTCGCGGCCGAAGCGGTTCTTCCACGACACCGAGACCTGGAAGTCCTTGCCGGTCAGGATCGCGGCCTGCACGGTGGGGTCGAGCTGGTTCCACGGGGTGTCGAGGCTGAACCCGAGGTCCTTGCCGAGGCCGGCGAGGAGCTTCTCGAAGTACGAGTACAGCCCGCTCGTGCCGGTCCAGGGCAGCAGGACGCCGTCACGCAGCGACGCCTCGGGATCGCCGAGCACCAGGTCCGGGTCGACGGACATGCGCGTGCCGAGCCCCGAGCACTCGGGGCAGGCACCGAAGGGGGCGTTGAACGAGAACGTGCGGGGCTCGATCTCGGTCAGCGCGAGCGGGTGGTTGTTCGGGCAGGAGAGGTTCTCGGAGTAGGTCCGGACCGCACCGGGCCCCTCGTGGTCGACCAGGTCGATCGCCACGGTGCCACCCGTCAGCCGCAGGGCGGTCTCGAGGGAGTCGGTGAGGCGGCCGAGGATGTCGTCGCTCGCGACGAGGCGGTCGACGATCACCGAGATGTCGTGCTTGACCTGCTTCTTCAACTTGGGCGGGTCGCTCAGCTGGACACGCTCGCCGTCGACGATCGCGCGGGCGTACCCGGAGGCGGCGAGCTCCTGGAAGAGGTCGACGAACTCGCCCTTCTTCTTCGAGATCACCGGCGCGAGGACCTGGAAGCGCGTGCCGTTCTCGAACTCCATGAGCTGGTCGGCGATCTGCTGCACGCTCTGCTTGCTGATCACCTCACCGCAGACGGGGCAGTGCGGGACACCGATGCGCGCCCAGAGCAGGCGCATGTAGTCGTAGACCTCGGTGATCGTCCCGACGGTCGAGCGCGGGTTCCGGTTCGTCGACTTCTGGTCGATCGAGACCGCCGGGGAGAGCCCCTCGATGAAGTCGACGTCGGGGCGGTCCACCTGGCCGAGGAACTGGCGCGCGTACGCCGAGAGCGACTCCACGTAGCGACGCTGGCCCTCGGCGAAGATCGTGTCGAACGCGAGCGAGGACTTGCCCGACCCGGACAGCCCCGTGAAGACGACGAGCGAGTCGCGCGGGATCTCGAGGTCGACGTCGCGCAGGTTGTGGACGCGAGCCCCCCGGACGCTGAGCGTCGAGGTGCTGTGCGGCGCCGTCCCGCCGGGGATGTGGAGGTCTGCGGGCTCGCCGAAGGCGTTCCGGCCCGGGGTCGCGGTGCCGCGGTCAGAGGTGATGGTCATCGCAAACGATTCTACGAAGCAGCACCGACATCCGTCCGGGCGTGGCGGGCTACCCGAGTGCGTCGAGAGCGAACGCGACACCCGTCGCCCGTTCGCTGGCCGTCCACAGCCGCGCTGCGGCGGTCCGGTCGTGCGCACGCGGTCGCGCGGGCACGAGCGTCGGTGGACCGGCGAACTGCAGCGGACCGCCGGGCCCCCAGTACTCCCCCGAGCGCACACCGTCGCCCACCGCTGCGTGCACGAGCGGCCACGCCCCCGCGTCCTTGCCCTGCGCCACCCAGCCCGAGCCCGCGCGCATCCACGCCGGCTCCGAGCGCGTCGGGGCGACGTCCGGGCGGGGCGGTGCGGCGGCGTCGAGGGCCAGGCCCGGGTGCGCGACGACGCTGCGGACCCGCGACCCCGCGTCACCGAGCCGCTGCGCGAGCTCGAAGCCGAACAGCATCACCGCGAGCTTGCTCCTGCTGTACTGCCGGTGACCCTCGTACCGGCCGACCGCGAGGGGGTCGGCGCGGTCGAGCGTGGCGAAGCGGTGCGCGATGGAGCCGAGGTGCACGACCCGGCCGGTCTCCTGGTCGAGCGCGGGCAGCGCCAGGGCGGTCCAGGCGAAGTGCCCGAGGTGGTTCGTCCCGACCTGCAGCTCGAACCCCTGCGCCGTGCGCTGCGGCCGGGCGGACCCGACGACGCCGGCGTTGTTGAGGAGCGCGTGCACCGGCCCGAGTCCCCGCAACTCGGACGCCGCCCGGCGGACGCTGCCGAGGTCGGCGAGGTCGAGGTGCAGGTGCACCAGGTCGGCGTCGTCCACGTGCTTCCGGATGCTCCGCTCGGCAGCGGCCCCGCGGTCCGGGTTGCGCGTCGCGAGCACGACCCGGTGTCCCTGCGCCGCGAGTTGTTCCGCGGCGTGGTAGCCGAGCCCGGCACTCGCGCCCGTGACGACGACGGTGCGCCGCCCGGTCTCCGGGGTGTCAGCGGACATGCCCGGCGGACTCCATCTGGCGCAGTGCCTTCTTGAGGTCCTGGACCTCGTCGCGGAGCCGTGCCGCGAGCTCGAACTTGAGCTCGGCCGCAGCCTGCAGCATCTGGTCGTTGAGGTCGGCGATGGTGGCCTCGAGCTGGGTCGCGCCCTCGCCGGCGATGCCCTCGCGGCGCAGGTTCGGCGTCGGCGAGCGGCGGCCGTCGGCTGCCGGGCGACCCTCGAGCAGGGCCTTGGTGTCGTCGCTCTCGCGCTGCAGCACCTCGGTGATGTCGGCGATCTTCTTCCGGAGCGGCTGCGGGTCGATGCCGTGCTCGAGGTTGTACGCGACCTGCTTCTCGCGGCGCCGGTCGGTCTCCTCGATGGCCTGCTGCATGGAGTCGGTCATCTTGTCGGCGTACATGAGCACCTGGCCCGACACGTTGCGGGCGGCACGGCCGATCGTCTGGATGAGCGACGTCGACGAGCGCAGGAACCCTTCCTTGTCGGCGTCGAGGATCGCGACGAGGGACACCTCGGGCAGGTCCAGACCCTCTCGGAGCAGGTTGATGCCGACGAGCACGTCGTAGACGCCCTGGCGCAGCTCGGTCAGCAGCTCCACGCGCTTCAGGGTGTCGACGTCGGAGTGCAGGTACCGCACGCGGACGCCCGCGTTCCCGAGGAAGTCGGTGAGCTCCTCGGCCATCCGCTTGGTCAGGGTCGTGACGAGCACCCGCTCGTCGCGCTCGACGCGGAGCTTGATCTCCTCGAGCAGGTCGTCGATCTGGCCGTCGCTCGGCTTCACCACGATCTCGGGGTCGACCAGGCCGGTCGGACGGATGATCTGCTCGACGACGCTGTCCGTCACGCCGAGCTCGTACTTGCCCGGGGTCGCCGACAGGTAGACCTTCTGACCGACGCGCTCGAGGAACTCCTCCCACGTCAGTGGGCGGTTGTCGAGGGCGCTCGGCAGGCGGAACCCGTGCTCGACCAGGGTGCGCTTGCGGGACGCGTCGCCCTCGTACATCGCACCGATCTGCGGCACCGTGACGTGCGACTCGTCGATGACGATGAGGAAGTCGTCCGGGAAGTAGTCGATGAGGCAGTGCGGCGCCTCGCCCGCCTCACGCCCGTCCATGTGCCGCGAGTAGTTCTCGATGCCCGAGCAGAACCCGATCTGCTCCATCATCTCGATGTCGAACGTCGTGCGCATCCGGAGCCGCTGCGCCTCGAGCAGCTTGCCCTGGCCCTCGAGCTCGGCGAGCCGCTCGGCCAGTTCGTCCTTGATGCGCTCGATCGCCCGGTGCATCACGTCCGTGTCGGCGACGTAGTGCGACGCCGGGAAGATCGAGACACCGGGCAGGTCCGCGATGACGTTGCCGGTCAGCGGATGCAGCGAGGTGAGCGCCTCGATCTCGTCACCGAACATCTCGATGCGGATCGCGTGCTCCTCGTACATCGGGATGATCTCGATGGTGTCGCCACGCACGCGGAAGGTGCCGCGCGCGAAGTCGACGTCGTTCCGCTGGTACTGCATGCCGACGAACTTGCGGACGAGCTGGTCGCGCGAGATGGTCTGGCCGACGTGCAGCGCGATCGACGCGTTCATGTACTGCTCCGGCGTCCCGAGGCCGTAGATGCAGGACACCGTGGAGACCACCACGACGTCTCGCCGGCTGAGCAGCGAGTTCGTCGTCGAGTGGCGGAGTCGCTCGACCTCGGCGTTGACGGACGAGTCCTTCTCGATGAAGGTGTCCGTCTGCGGGACGTACGCCTCGGGCTGGTAGTAGTCGTAGTAGGAGACGAAGTACTCGACCGCGTTGTTCGGCAGCAGTCCGCGGAACTCGTTGGCCAGCTGCGCGGCCAGGGTCTTGTTGTGCGCGAGCACGAGCGTCGGACGCTGGACCTGCTCGATGAGCCAGGCGGTCGTGGCCGACTTGCCGGTGCCGGTCGCACCGAGGAGCACCACGTCGGTCTCACCGGCGTTGATCCGACCGGCGAGCTCGGCGATCGCCGCCGGCTGGTCACCGCTCGGCGAGTACTCGCTGATCACCTCGAAGGGACGGATCGCCCGGGTGGGCTCGATCGACACTGCCATGCCGTCAACGGTAGTCGTGACCCCTGACACCACGCGGCCCTGATCGCCCACAGCTGAGTGTGTGTGGGACGAGGCCGGACCCCGTCACCCGGCGATGCGCTCCCACACCTCGTCCGCCGACCGGAGGGTGTCGGCGAGCGAGCCGGTGGCGTCGACCACGTGGTCCGCGAGGGCCAGTCGCTCCTCGTCGGACGCCTGCGCGGCCACCCGTCGCTCGGCCTCCGCACGGGGCAGGTCCCGGTGCGCGACGAGCCGCTCGACGCGCTGCGCCGCGGGGGCGTCGACGACGACGACGGCGTCGAACCGGATCGGCCGACTGCCCCGAGCCTCGGCGAGGAGCGGGACGTCGTACACGACGACGACGTCGGGGTCGGCCGCCTCGGCCCGGTCGAACGCCTGCTGCGCGAGGCGCCAGACCTCGGGATGGGTGATCCCCTCCAGGTCCTTGCGGGCGGCGGCGTCGGAGAACACGATGCTGCCGAGAGCGGGACGGTCGAGCGAACCGTCCGGCGCGAGCACGCCCGTCCCGAACCGTTCCGCGACGCGGGTGAGCCCGGGGCTGCCCGGCGCGACCGCCTGCCGCGCGAGCTGGTCGGCGTCGACGACGACCGCGCCGTGCTCCGCCCAGCGCCGGGAGACCGTGGACTTGCCCGCGGCGATGCCGCCTGTCAGACCGATGATGCGCACCGGACCAGGCTACCCAGCACGTCGTGGAACGCCGGAAGCCCGGCACCCCATCAGGGATGCCGGGCTTCCGGGACGTGCGACCCGCTCGATCAGTTGTTCGAGCTGAGCTTCTCGCGGAGCGCCGCGAGCGAGGCGTCGTCGGCCAGGGTGCCCTGACCGTTCGACTCGCTCGAGAAGGACGACGAGGACGAGCTCGAGGCCGAGGCGGGGAGGTCGAAGCCACCCTTCTCCTCGTCGGCGATGGTCTTCGCGACCTGCGCCTTGTGGGCCTCCCAGCGCGACTGGGCGGCCGCGTACTGGGCCTCCCACTCGGTGCGCTGGGTGTCGTAGCCCTCGAGCCACTCGTTGGTCTCCGGGTCGAAGCCCTCGGGGTACTTGTAGTTGCCCTGGTCGTCGTACTCGGTCGGCATGCCGTAGAGCGCCGGGTCGAACTCGGTGCCCTCCGGGTCCACGCCCTCGTTCGCCTGCTTGAGGCTGAGCGAGATGCGGCGACGGTCGAGGTCGATGTCGATGATCTTGACGAAGACCTCGTCACCGACGGAGACGACCTGCTCGGCGAGCTCGACGTGCTTGTTCGAGAGCTCCGAGATGTGGACGAGACCCTCGATGCCGTCGGCGACGCGGACGAAGGCACCGAACGGCACGAGCTTCGTGACCTTGCCCGGCGCGATCTGACCGATCGCGTGGGTGCGGGCGAAGACCTGCCACGGGTCCTCCTGCGTGGCCTTGAGCGAGAGCGACACGCGCTCGCGGTCCAGGTCCACCTCGAGGATCTCGACGGTGACTTCCTGACCGACCTCGACGACCTCGCTGGCGTGCTCGATGTGCTTCCAGGAGAGCTCGGAGACGTGGACGAGACCGTCGACGCCACCCAGGTCGACGAACGCACCGAAGTTGACGATCGACGACACGATGCCCTTGCGGACCTGGCCCTTGTGGAGGTTGTTGAGGAAGGTGGTGCGCGACTCGGACTGCGTCTGCTCGAGCAGGGCGCGGCGCGAGAGGACCACGTTGTTGCGGTTCTTGTCGAGCTCCAGGATCTTCGCCTCGAGCTCCTGACCCAGGTACGGGGTCAGGTCGCGGACGCGACGCAGCTCGATGAGCGAGGCGGGGAGGAAGCCACGGAGGCCGATGTCGACGATAAGACCGCCCTTGACGACCTCGATGACCGTGCCGGTGACGACACCGTCGGACTCCTTGATCTTCTCGACGTCGCCCCACGCGCGCTCGTACTGCGCACGCTTCTTCGACAGGATGAGGCGACCTTCCTTGTCCTCCTTCTGGAGGACCAGGGCCTCGACCTCGTCGCCGACCTCGACGACCTCGTTGGGGTCGACGTCGTGCTTGATCGAGAGTTCGCGCGAGGGGATGACACCCTCGGTCTTGTAACCGACGTCGAGGAGGACCTCGTCGCGGTCGATCTTCACGACGGTGCCGGAGATGAGGTCTCCGTCGTTGAAGAACTTCAGGGTCTTCTCGACCTCGGCCAGGAAGTCATCAGCCGAGCCGATGTCGTTGATGGCGACCTGCTTGGGAGCCTTGGTCGTGGTGGTTGTCATGTAGAGATTGCTCCGAACGGACATGAGTCGGGCCGTGACGGCGAGGGAGCGACCCCCTGGTCCGCACCTGTCGCAGGTGCGAGCCGTCGCAGCGGTGTGTGTGGTGGCGCGGATTGCGCCGCTCGAGTCTAACCGGTGCGCGTCCACGGTGACAACCGGGCGTGTCGGCCGGCGACGCGGGACGGACGGGATGCGCGTGGCGGTGCCGCCACGTGCCTCCCGTCCGGTGCACCGCCGACAGCGCCCGGGTCGGCTCAGTCGAGCAGCGCGCTCCGGAGCGTGTCGAGGCCGACGCCGCCGAGCGCGAGCGCGCGGTGGTGGAACGCCTTCAGGTCGAACGCGGCGCCCTCGCGGGCGGCGAGCTCGTCGCGGATCGACTCCCAGACGCGCTGTCCGACCTTGTACGACGGAGCCTGCCCCGGCCAGCCGAAGTACCGGGCGACCTCGAACTGCACGAACTCCGGGGCCATGTTGACGTTCTGGCCCATGAAGTCGAGGGCGTACTCCCACGTCCAACCGCCGCCGTCGGGGTTCGTCTTCTGCAGGTGCACGCCGATGTCGAGCACCACACGGGCCGCCCGCATCCGCTGGCCGTCGAGCATGCCGAGGCGGTCGCCGTCGTCGTCGAGGAACCCGAGCTGCTCCATGAGCCGCTCGGCGTAGAGCGCCCAGCCCTCGACGTGTCCGGACGGGCCCGCGAGCTGGCGGCGCCAGGTGTTGAGCTCGCCGCGGTTGTAGACCGCCTGGCTGATCTGCAGGTGGTGACCGGGGACGCCCTCGTGGTAGACCGTCGTCTTCTCGCGCCAGGTGCCGAACTCCGTGACGCCCTGCGGCACCGACCACCACATGCGTCCCGCACGCGAGAAGTCGTCCGACGGACCGGTGTAGTAGATGCCGCCCTCCTGCGTCGGGGCGATCCGGCACTCCAGGCGCTTGATCGGGTCGGCGATGTCGAAGTACTCCCCGTCCATCGCCCGGATCGACGCGTCACTCGTCTCCTGCATCCACCGCTGCAGGGCGTCCGTGCCGTGCAGGACCCGCGCGGGGTCGGCGTCGAGGACCTCGATCGCGCGCGCCACCGAGGCGCCGGACTCGATGCGGTCCGCGATGCGCTCCTGCTCGTCACGCATGCGGGCGAGCTCCTCGATGCCCCACTCGTACGTCTCGTCGAGGTCGACGACCGCTCCGAGGAAGCGTCGGGAGTGCAGTTCGTAGTCCTCGCGCCCGACGGCGTCCACCGGGGTCGCGAGCGGCAGGAGCTCGTGCTCGAGGAAGCCGCCGAAGGACCGGTAGGCGGCGGCTGCGACCTCGGCGCCGCGGACCAGCTCGGCGCGGAGCGCGTCCGGGACCGGCGCGCCGCCCTCCAGCGCGGCACCGTCGACGAGCTGCCGGAAGAAGCCGTCCTCGGCTCCGTTGCGCGCGGCCTGCTCGGCGATGAGCTCGACCTGGCGCTTCGCGGGCGTGACCTGCTCGCGCGTGCCCTGCAGCAGGGTCTCGCGGTAGCCCTCGAGGGCGTCGGGCAGCGCGTGGAGGCGCCCGGCGACGTCCTGCCAGTCGTCGGTCGTCGCGGTCGGCATCAGGTCGAGGACGTCGCGGAACTCCTGCGCAGGGCTCGCGATCACGTTGAGGTCCCGCAGGTGCAGCTTCCGCTCGTGCGACTCGACGACCAGGTCGAGCTCCGCGCCGAGGTCGGTCTTCGTCACGCGGTCCACGTCGTCCGTGGCCTCGGCGGCGTCGAGGGCGCGGCGGGCCGAGCGGGCGGCGTCGGCCATCGCGTCGGCGCCGGCGGGCGAGGTGTCACCGTACCCGTCGGTGCGCCCCGGGACGCCGATGTAGGTGGCGACGGTGGGGTCGAGGTCGACGAGGGTGGACACCCAGTCCTCGGCGACGCGGTCGACGGCGGACGGCTGGCGGACGGGTCGGTCTTCGCTCATGCCCCGACCCTACCGACCGGCGTGACGCAGGCCGAGGAGGCGGCCGGAGGCGGGATGCCGTTCCGCTCGTGGGAGGCCGTTCCGCTCGTGGGAGGCCGTTCCGCTCGTGGGAGGCCATTCCGCTCGTGGGAGGCCATTCCTTCCTGCTTCCCTCGCGCGGATTGGCATCCCAGGTCACGTGCGATGGGCAGGAACGCGCGCGACCCAGAACCAGCGTCGGGACCACGGACGGGAGGCACGGCGCCAGCTGGCACCGTGCCTCCCGTCCGTGGCGTGGCCGCGTCGCGACCCGCGGCGCCCGGTCCCGCGGCGCCCGGATCCGCCACGCCCGGTCCCGCCGCGCCCGGTCCCGCGGCGCTCGGACCCGCGGCGCCCGGTCCCGCGGCACGCGGACCCGCAACGCGCAACCCCCCCCCCCCCGCGCTCAGTGCGCCGCGGCCTCCCAGTTCGGGCCGACGCCGACGGAGACGTCGAGCGGGACGCTCAGCTCTGCGGCCGCCCCCATCCGCGTCCGCAGGATCTCCTCGACGCGCTCCTGCTCACCGGGCGCGACCTCGAGGATCAGTTCGTCGTGCACCTGGAGCAGCAGGTGCGACTCGAGCGACCCCTCGCGCAGGTCCTCGTCGACACCGAGCATCGCGATCTTCATGATGTCGGCGGCCGAACCCTGGATCGGCGCGTTCAGCGCGGCGCGCTCGGCGTTCTCGCGCAGCACGCGGTTCGGGCTCTTCAGGTCCGGGAACGGACGACGGCGACCGAAGATCGTCTCGGTGTACCCGTCCTCACGGGCCTGCTCGACGACACCCCGGAGGTAGTCGCGCACGGCACCGAACCGCGCGAAGTACTCGTTCATGAGCGTCCGGGCCTCGGACTGCTCGATGCGGAGCTGCTTCGACAGGCCGAACGGGCTGAGACCGTACGCCAGGCCGTACGACATCGCCTTGACCTTGGTGCGCATCTCGGGCGTCACGTCCGCGGGCTCGACCGAGAAGACGCGGGCGCCGACGAAGCGGTGCAGGTCCTCGCCCTCGTTGAAGGCCTGGATGAGCCCGGGGTCGCCGGACAGGTGCGCCATGATGCGCATCTCGATCTGCGAGTAGTCGGCGGTGACCAGCGTCGTGTACGGCTCGGCGACCGCGAAGGCCGACCGGATGCGGCGCCCGACGGCGGTCTTCACCGGGATGTTCTGCAGGTTCGGGTCGGTCGACGAGACGCGGCCCGTGCTCGTGCCGGTCTGCTCGTAGCGCGTGTGGATGCGACCGTCGACGACCGCGGCGTCGAGCGTGTCGACGATCTGCCGGAGCTTCGTCGCGTCACGGTGCTGCAGCAGCAGGCCGAGGAAGGGGTGCGGGTGCTGCTCCTGCAGGTCGGCGAGGCTCGCGGCGTCGGTCGAGAAGCCCGTCTTGGTCTTCCGGGTCTTCGGCATCGCCAGCTCGGTGAACAGGACCTCCTGCAGCTGCTTCGGCGAGCCGAGGTTCACCTCGTGCCCGATCTCGGCGAAGGCCTGCTGCGCCAGTTCGGCGGCCCGCTCCCCCAGGTCGTGCGACAGCCCGGTCAGCACGGGACGGTCGATGCCGACGCCGATGGTCTCCATGCCCGCGAGCACCGGGACGAGCGGCAGCTCGATCGTGTCGAGGACACGGAGCGAGGACTCGTCGACCCGCGAGCGCAGGGCGGTGTCGACGCGCAGCACGTACCAGGCGTGCACGCCGACGTTCACCGGCTCGGTCTCGGGGACGAGCTGGTTCGGGTCGGCCGTCGGCAGTTCCTCGCCGAGCTCCTGGTACACGAGGTCGGCGAGGGGCTGCCCCTGCTTGCCGGGCTGGGCGAGCCACCCGGTGATGCGGGCGTCGCCGGCGATGCCGTTCACGGTGATGCCGACCGTGCCGAGGGCCTTGATCGCGGCCTTGGCGTCGTGGAAGTGCTTCGGGGCGTCCGACGCGAACCAGGCGGCGAGCTGCTCGTAGTCCTTCGCACCGCTGCCGCCGGGCACCAGGACGGCGTCGTCGTGGGTGGCGATGCCGATCGTGCTGAGGCGGCCGTCGATGACCTCGACCGCGACGCCGAACCCGTTCTCGGCGTCGTTCGCGCCCTTGCGCTCGAGCCAGTAGCCGAGTTCCTCGTCGATGACCGTCGTGACCTTCGGCGGGATGGGGGCGCCGCCGTCGACCGAACCGGGGGCGTCGCTCGGCTCGCTCGGCTCACCGGTGCCCGCGACCTTGAACACCCGGTCGAGCAGGGTGCGGAACTGCAGCTTCGCGAAGAGGTCGCGCACCGCCTGCTCGTCGAGCGGTCGGAGTGCGACGTCTGCCGGGCCGACGGGCAGCTCGACGTCGTTCACGAGCCGGTTCAGCCTGCGGTTCCGGACGGCCCGGTCCTTCTGCTCGCGGAGGTTGTTGCCGACGACGCCCTTGATCTCGTCGGCGTGCTCGAGCACCCCGTCGAGCGACCCGTACGCGGTGATCCACTTCACCGCGGTCTTCTCGCCGACCTTGTCGATGCCGATCAGGTTGTCGCTGGTCTCCCCCACGAGGGCCGCGATGTCCGGGTACTGGTGCGGCTCGATGCCGTACCGCTCGTACACCTTGTCGCGGTCGTAGCGGGTGAGCTCGGAGACGCCGCGCACCGAGGGGTAGAGCAGCGTGACGTCGTCGTTGACGAGCTGGATGGAGTCGCGGTCACCGGACACGACGTAGACCTGGTAGCCCTGCTCGGACCCCTGGCGGGCGAGGGTCGCGAGGATGTCGTCGGCCTCGTAGTCCTCCTTCGTGACCGTCGTGATGCCCATCGCCTCGAGCGCCTGCTGCAGGAGCGGGATCTGGCCCTTGAACTCTGCCGGGGTCTCGGAACGGGTTCCCTTGTAGTCCTCGTACTCACGCGTGCGGAACGAGAACCGGGAGATGTCGAACGCGACCGCCAGGTGGGTCGGCTTCTCGCGCTGGAGGAGCATGAGCAGCATCGAGATGAAGCCGTGGATGGCGTTCGTGTGCTGCCCCTCGCGGTTCACGAAGCTGTCGACCGGGAGCGCGTAGAAGGCCCGGAAGGCGAGCGAGTGGCCGTCGATGACCATGAGGGTAGGCTTTGCGGAGTCCGACACCCGGACAGCCTACCGACGCCATCCGACACGGGAGTCCTGCGCGCGTGACCGACGAAGCGACCACCACCGGACCCGTCGACGGACGGCTCGCCGACCGCGGGATGGGCGAGCTCGCCACGAAGATGGGCATGGAGATCACCGAGCTCACCGCCGAGCGTGCGGTCGGCTCGATCCCCGTCGAGGGCAACCGCCAGCCCGTCGGCCTGCTGCACGGCGGTGCGTACGTCGTGCTCGCCGAGAGCCTCGGCTCGATGGCCGCGAACGTGCACGCCGGCCCCGGTCGCTACGCCGTCGGCATCGAGCTGAGCGCGTCGCACTCGCGGAGCGCCACGAGCGGCCGCGTCACCGGGACCTGCACCGCGATCCACCTCGGCGGCACCCTGACGACCCACGAGATCGTCCTGACCGACGACGAGGGGCGCCGCTGCTCGACCGTGCGGATCACGAACATGATCCGCGAGCGGCGCTAGGGCCGCCGACCGCGCTCAGTCCTCCGGCGGTCGCTGCAGCAGCAGGCGCGCGTCCCCGAACCCGAGCCGCCGGTAGAGCGTCTCCCCGACGACGCTCGAGTGCACCACGACGCGCTCCGCGCCGGCGTCGTCCGCCACGTCCAGCAGCGCCGCGACGAGGTCCTTCGCCACGCCCCCGCCGCGCAGGTCCGGGTGCACGTAGACGCTCTGGAGCTCGGCCGCGACACGTCCCCGCGGCCGGTGCGGCACCGGCGGACGGGCGTTCAGCGCGAGCCACGCCATCCCCAGCACGACACCGCCCCGCTCCGCGACGACGCACCGGTGCGAGTCGGCGTGCTCGCCGGCGAAGGCGGTCATCGCCTCGCGGTACTCCTCGCGCGTCACCGTCGGTGCGCGTCCGTCCTCGTCGACGCTCCACCGCCACCGCAGGTCGGCGACCGCCGACATGTCCGCCGGTCGGGAGGCACGGATCACCACGTCGTCCATGCCCCCACCCTGCCACGTGGTCGGGCGGCGGCGGGGCCGACCCGCGCCTCCCGGCCCGGTGGTCTGCCGCGCGCTCGCGCCGTATCCGACATCGCTCGCGTCGTTCGACGGGTGCGATGTCGCACCGTGCGGGCGCACCCGATGCAGGCGCATCGACCGACACCGTGCGCGTCGATCGACCGGTGCGGTGTCGCACGGTGCACGCGCATCGACGGCCGCCTGGGTCGGAACGCGGAGAGCGCCGCCGGACCGGGTCCGGCGGCGCTCTCCGCGTGAGCGAGCGGGTGCTCGTTACTTCTTGGCGCTGAGCTGCTCGATGATCGCCTTCGCGACGTCGTGCATGGTCAGGCGGCGGTCCATCGACGCCTTCTGGATCCAGCGGAACGCCTCGGGCTCGGTGAGGCCCATCTTCTCGTTGAGCAGACCCTTGGCACGGTCGACCAGCTTGCGGGTCTCGAACCGCTCGACCAGGTCGGCGACCTCGGCCTCGAGCGTGATGATCTGCTGGTGCCGCGAGAGGGCGATCTCGATCGCGGGGAGCAGGTCGTTCGGGGTGAAGGGCTTCACGACGTAGGCCAGGGCACCGGCCTCGGTCGCGCGCTCGACGAGGTCCTTCTGGCTGAACGCCGTGAGGAGGACCACCGGAGCGATGTGGTTCTTGGAGAGCTTTTCGGCAGCGGAGATGCCGTCGAGCTGGGGCATCTTGACGTCCATGACCACGAGGTCCGGGCGGAGGTCGGTCGCGAGCTGGACGGCGGTCTCACCGTCGCCGGCCTCGCCGACCACGTCGAACCCGTTGTCGCGGAGGATCTCGACGATGTCGAGACGGATGAGCGACTCGTCCTCGGCGACGACGACGCGACGCGGTGCTGCTGGGGTTGCTTCTGTGTCACTCACGACCGAGAGCCTACTAGACGGAGCGCGCGGCTTCCGTCAGCTGTGTACGAGTGGCGGGACGCTCGGTCTGCGCAGCCCAGCACGCCGTGAGCGATCCAGTACGAGTGACGGGACGCTCGGTCTGCGCAGCCCCGCACGCCGTGAGCGATCCAGTACGAGTGACGGGACGCTCGGTCTGTGCAGCCCCGCACGCCGTGAGCGATCCAGTACGAGTGGCGGGATTCGAACCCGCACGCCGTGAGGCAGAGCATTTTGAGTGCCCCGTGTCTACCGTTCCACCACACTCGCGAGGGCACCAGGCTAGCAGGACCGTCAGCCGGCCCCGGTCGTCACACCGGCACCAGCGGCTGCGGCTCCCCGGCCGGCAGCTCGACCCTGACGGCGTCTCCGGCACGGACCACACCGCCCGTCACGACGACGCCCATCACGCCGCCCTTGCGCTCCACGGTGCCGTCCTCCGCCCGACCGAGGACCGCGCGCAGCAGCCCGGGGTCGAAGTCGTTGATCTGCTGGCACGGGTTCCGGAGCCCCGTCACGCGGACACACGCCTCGTCGCCGAGGTGGAGCAGCGCCCCGGTCGGCAGCCCGAGCAGGTCGACACCGCGCGTGGTGACGTTCTCGCCCATGTCCCCGGGGACGACCACGTGCCCGGCCGCCGCGACCTCGTCGAACACCTCGGCGTGCAGCAGGTGGACCTGCCGCAGGTTCGGCTGCGAGGGGTCGCGGGCGACGCGCGACCGGTGCTGGACGGTGGTGCCGGCGTGCGCGTCGCCCTCGACACCCCACCCCGCGACCAGGGTGATCTCCTCGACGACGGGCTTGCTGAACCGGTGCTCGGTGTCGCGCGCCACCGCGACGATCCGACCGGGCTCCTGAAGTGCACTCACGTCCCCATCGTGGCAGACGCGGGCGCTCGACCGACAGTCCGGTCGGCCCCCGGTACGGGGTCGACCGACCGGCCGGCGAGCGGCAGGCGGAGCACGAACCGCGCACCGCCGAGCGTGCCGTCCTCCCCGTGGACGAGGGTGCCGCCGTGGGCGGTCGCGATCCCGCGGGCGATCGGCAGGCCGAGCCCGGCGCCACCCGACCGGACGTCGCGGGAGTCCTCCAGCCGGACGAGCCGGTCGAACACCCGCTCCCGGTCTGCGAGGGCGATCCCGGGCCCGTCGTCCTCCACCACGAGCACCGCCTCGTCATCGCCCCCGCCGAGCGTCACGCGCACCGTCCCCCTACCGCCGGTGGCGCGTGCGGCGTTGTCGACGAGGTTGCCGAGCACCTGCGCCAGTCGGTCCGGGTCGACCTCGGCGACGACGGAGCCCGAGGGCAGCTCGGTGTGCAGGGCGATGCCGGGCAACCGGAGCTCGAGCCGGTCGACCTCGGCACGCAGCCACGGGACGAGGTCGGTCGTCCGCCGGTCGAGGGCGATGCCGCGGTCGAGCCGCGCCATCGTCAGCATGTCGTCGACGAGCCGCGACGCCCGGTCCGCCTGGCGGACGACGTGCACGGCGAGCACCTCCGTCGTCGCCGGGTCGTCACCGCCGCTCCGCACGAGGGTGTCCGCCGCTGCGCGGACCCCGGCGACGGGCGTGCGGAGTTCGTGTGCGGCGTCGGACAGGAAGCCGCGCACCCGTTCCTCGGCGGCCACGGCCTGGGCCTCCGCGCCCTCGACGGCGTCGAGCATCTCGTCGAACGCCGCGGCAACGCGGCCGATCTCGGTGTCGGTCCGTGCGGGCCGCAGACGACGACCACGGTCGCCGTCGGCGATGGACCGCGCCGTCGCGGTGACCTCGTCGAGCGGGCGCAGCGCCCGCCGGACGACCAGGACGACGCCGACGACGGCGACCCCGAGGAACGCCGCGGAGGCTCCGCCCATCACCCAAGCGAGCTGCGCGAGGGTCTCCTGCACGTCGCGCGTCCCGGCGGTGAGGGTGATGCGGGTGCCGTCGTCGAGGACGGACCGGAGCGTGAGGACACCGTCGTCGTCGCGCACGCTGGACGACACGACCGACGCGCCCGACGTCGCCGCGCCGGACCCGGACGCGGAGCCGGACGACCCCGAGGACGACGATCCGGCCGACGACGACCCGGAACCCGCCGACCCGGGGCCCGTCGACCCGGAGGACCGCTCGCGCGCGGCCGGTCCCGGCAGGCCTCCGGGATCCGGCGGACCCGAGCGCAGCTGGTCGGGGGTCGGACCGGCCTCGACCGAGGCGCCGTCGGGCTGGACGATCCGCACGGAGAGCCCCTGCGCCGACAGGCGGTCGGCCAGGTCGTCCGCATCGAGCACCCCGACGAGCGCGGCGGCTGCGGCGGCCCGGTCCCGCAGTCGGTCCTCGACCTGCGCGCGGAGCCGGGCGCCGAGCACCGCCTCGACCGCGACGACGAGCCCGGCGAGCAGGACCGCGAGCAGCACGAGGACCGCGACGACGGTGCGCAACCGCAGCGACGTGGTGCGCAGCCGACCGCCCGAGGCCATCACGCCGCACCCCGGTCCACGGCGAGCCGGTACCCCAGCCCGCGCACCGTGTGCACGAGTCGGGGTCCGTGCGCCTCCATCTTCCGGCGTAGGGCGCTGAGGTGGACCTCGACCAGGTTCGGCGCGATGTCCTCGTACCCCCAGACCTGGGTCGTGATCTGCCCCTTCGAGACCGTCCGGCCCCGGCTCTCGGCGAGGAACCGCAGCAGCCGGAACTCGGTGGCGGTCAGGTCGAGCAGGACGCCACCGCGCCGCACGGTCGCGCCCTCGGGGTCGAGCACCAGGTCCCCGACCTCGATCACCGACGGGACCCTCCCTCGTCGCCGGAGCACCGCCGTGACACGGGCCACGAGCTCGGCCATCGCGAACGGCTTCACCACGTAGTCGTCGGCGCCCTCGGCGAAGCCGCGCAGCCGGTCGTCGAGCTCGTCCCGCGCGGTCATCATCACGACGGCCGCGTCCGATCGGGTGCGGACCCGCGCTGCGAGCACGATGCCGCTCGGGCCGGGCAGCATCCAGTCGAGCAGGACGAGATCCGGGGCGGCGCGGTCGAGGTCCTCGGCGATCGAGCGCCCGTCGGACGCCTCGGACACGACGAGGCCCTCGGCGCGCAGGGTCGCGGCGACGGCGGTGCGGAGGGAGTCGTCGTCCTCGACCACCAGGACACGTGCGGGTGCGTTCACGGCGGACACGGTAGGTGGGCACTGCCTGTAAGGAGCATGGAGGACGCTGGAGGATCCCTGTGCTTCAGTCCTGCTTCAGATTCGAGCTCGACCGTCGTCCACGTCGCAGGACCGCCCCGGTCCGGTGACACCGACACGGAAGGCACACCATGCAGGACGAACGACACGACCAGCCCGTCACCGCTCCCGACCGCCGCCGACGCACGCTGCGTCGCGTGGGCATCGGCTCCGCGGCAGCCGCGGCGCTGCTCCTCGGCGGACTCGGCGTGACCGCGGCCGTCGCCGACGGCTCCGGCGCCTCGAGCGCACCGACGGGAGCGCCCAGCGGTGCACCCAGCGGCGCTCCGAGCGGCGCTCCCAGCGGCGCTCCCGCGCCCGGCGCGAAGGGCGGCCCCGCCGCACCGGGTACCGAGGGCACCGGGAAGGGCGCCGCTCCGGCCCCGGGCTGCGTGGCGGCTCCGCCGGCAACCGGCGACGCACCGAAGCCGAAGGACGGCGACGCACCGAAGCCCCCGACGGGCTCCGACGCGCCGGAGCCGCCGACAGGGTCGGACGCCCCGAAGCCGCCGACGGACGAGAAGGCACCGAAGCCGAAGGACGGCGACGCCCCCACCCCGCCGAAGGGGTCGGACGCCCCGAAGCCGCCGCAGCCGGACCAGGACCGCGGCACGGACGGGTCCGCCACCCCCGCACCGACCTCCGGGTCCTGACCCGGGCGGCGGGGCGCGGGAGGCGCACGTCGTCGGCCGACCGGTCGACGCACGTCGCGCCTCCCGGCCCGACCGGGGCGACCGGGGTGACCGTGGCGACCGGAACCGACCGCGGACGCCGACCGCCGCCCGCGGGTACCGTCGGTGACCACGCGGACCGAGCGGAAGGGGCAGCCGTGGACTCTCGCGCCGTGCGCTCGTTCCGCGCGTTCGTCGTCGTCACGGCCGTCGTCGCGATCGTGCTCGGCATCGTCGCCGTGGTCTGGCCCGAGCCGTCGCTCGTCCTCGTCGCACTCGTGTTCGGCGTCTACCTGGTCGCGGCGGGGACCATGCGTGTCGTCGCGGCGGTGCGCGGACACGGCACGACCGCGCTGTGGCGGTGGACGTCGGGCACCGTCGGCGGCCTGGTCGGGATCGCCGGCCTGGTGACCCTGGTCGACCCGGCCGTCCCGCTGCTGGTCTACGCCGTGCTCGCCGGGGTGGCGTTCCTGCTCGAGGGCGTCGCCGCGCTCGTCGGCGCGTTCGTGGGGCACCCGGGGTCGTCGCGACTGCCGACCGTGGTGAGCGGACTGCTCTCGCTCATCGGCGGTGTGGTCGTGCTCGTCGCCCCCGGACTGGCGCTGACGGTGTTCACGGTCTTCTCGGGCATCGCGCTGGTCGTCGTCGGCGCCGCGGCGCTCCTGCTGCTGCCGCCGCGCGCGGCTGCTCGCCGCTGAGGCGCTCCGACCGCAGCCACCCACCGGCGGGGTGCTCGATCGCTTCCGCCTGCGGCGCCGCTACGCGCTCCCGGTGCCGAACAGCAGCCCCAGCCCGTAGGTGACGACGGCCGCACCGAACCCGATCGCGAGCTGGCGGAGCGCGCGCTTGAGCGGCGAGGCCCCGCTCAGCACACCGACCACCGCGCCGGTGCCGAGGAGCGCGATGCCGACCAGCACCGCCGCGAGGACGATCGCCGGCCACCCCTCGAGCCCGAACAGGTACGGCAGCACCGGGATGATCGCTCCCGAGGCGAAGAAGCAGAAGCTCGAGACGGCCGCGCTCGTCCCGCTCCCCACGGCCTCGTGCTCGTCGGTCGCGGTGGCGGCGGTGACCGTCCGACCGCCGAGCACCTCTGCCGCGTGCTCCTGCGCCGCGGCCTCGTCCATGCCCCGCGCACGGTAGACGAGGGCGAGCTCGTTCGCGTCGACGTCCAGGTCGGCCACCGCCCGCCCGGCGTCGGGGTGCGGTGCAGAGGCGTCGAGGAGCTCACGCTGGGACCGCACCGAGACGTACTCCCCCGCGCCCATCGACAGGGCGCCGGCGAGCAGCCCCGCGATGCCGCTGAGCAGCACGAAGTGTCGGTCGGCCCCGGAGGCGCTGATGCCGATGATGAGCGCGAGGTTCGACACGAGCCCGTCGTTGGCCCCGAACACCGCGGCGCGGAAGGTGCCGGACAGCCGCATGCGTCCGCGGTTCGCGAGCCCGCGGACCACCTCGCCGTGGATCCGCTCGTCGGCTGCCATGCGCGCGGTCGCGTCGTCGTCGTCGGCGTAGGGCGAGCGGTCCTCAGCGCGCTGCATGAGCGCGAGGACGAACACCGACCCGAACCGCTTCGCGAGCGCGGCGAGGACCCGGGTACGCAGACTGCCGCGGAGCGGTCGGCCGACGTCGTCGCCGAGCAGGTCGAGCCAGTGCTGCTCGTGCCGCCCCTCCGCCTCGGCCAGCGCCGCGAGGATCTCACGCTCCTCGCCCGTGCGCCGGGTGGAGAGGTTCCGGTAGACCGCGGCCTCCGCCCGCTCGTCCGCCAGGTAGCGGCGCCAGCGGCGGACGTCCGCTGCGGTCGGTGCGGTGCGGGGGGCGTCCTGGAGGCTCACACCGACGATCCTGCCCGATCCGTCCGACGCCCGGTCACCTCCGCACGTCCACCGTCCGGTCCGGCGCGCCCCGTGGTCGACGAGCTGTACCAGACGCCGGCACACCGCGCACGGGTGCACGGGTGCCGGGTGGCCCCACCGGGGAACGCGACAGGGCGCGGACCGGAGGCCGTGCGCGGTGTCGCGCCGTGCCTCCCGTCCGCGCCCTGTCGGCGTGGTGACCGGGTGCGGTGACCGGGTCAGTCCCGCACGTAGGCGGGGGCCGCCTCGGCGTGCGCGTCGCCGACGCGGTGCACCCGCAGGTCGTTCGTCGAGCCCTCGAGTCCGGGGGGCGAACCCGCCGTCACGATGACCCGGTCACCGGGGGCGGCGAGACCGTTCGCGAGCAGCACGTCGTCGACCTGCGAGAACAGCTCGTCGGTGTGGGTCTTGCGCTCCACGAGGAACGAGCGGACACCCCAGGTGAGCGCCATGCGGCGACGCGTGGCCTCGTTCGGGGTGAACGCGATGATCGGCAGGCCGTGGCGGAGGCGCGACATGCGACGTGCCGAGTCACCGGACTCGGTGAACACGCAGAGGTAGGACGCCTCGGTGAACTCCGCGATCTCGACCGCGGCGAGCGTGATCGCTCCACCGAGCGTGCGCGGCTTCGTGCCGAGCGGGGCGATGCGCTCGAGGCCGTGGTCCTCGGTCGACTCGACGATGCGGGCCATCGTGCGGACGGTCTGCACGGGGTACTCGCCGACGCTGGTCTCGCCGGAGAGCATGACCGCGTCCGCGCCGTCGAGCACGGCGTTCGCGACGTCGGAGGTCTCCGCGCGGGTCGGGATCGGCGACGAGATCATCGACTCGAGCATCTGCGTCGCGACGATGACCGGCTTCGCCATGCGGCGGGACAGCTCGACGGCGCGCTTCTGCACGATCGGGACGGCCTCGAGCGGGAGCTCGACGCCGAGGTCGCCGCGGGCGACCATGATGCTGTCGAAGGCATCGATGATCTCCTCGAGGGCGTCGACTGCCTGCGGCTTCTCGACCTTGGCGATGATCGGGAGGCGCTTGCCCTCCTCGTCCATGATCTCGTGGGCGCGGTCGACGTCGGCGGCGTTGCGCACGAACGAGAGCGCGATGAGGTCGGCGCCCTGGCGGATCGCCCAGCGGAGGTCGGCCTCGTCCTTCTCGCTCAGCGCGGGGACGTTGACGGCGACACCGGGCAGGTTGATGCCCTTGTTGTTCGAGACCGTGCCGGCGACGACGACCTCGGTGCGCACGCGCACGCCGTCGGTGTCGAGCACGCGCAGGCGGACCCGGCCGTCGTCGATGAGCAGCGGGTCGCCGGGCTTGACGTCCTGCGGCAGGCCCTTGAACGTCGTGCCGCAGATCTCCTTCGAGCCGGGGACGTCCTCGGTGGTGATCGTGAAGACGTCACCGACGGCGAGCTCGTGCGGGCCGTCGGCGAACTTCGCGAGGCGGATCTTCGGGCCCTGCAGGTCGACGAGGATCGCGACCGGCTTGCCGAGGTCCGCGGCGGCGCGACGGACGTTCTCGTAGTTCGCCTCGTGGACGCTGTAGTCACCGTGGCTGAGGTTGAGGCGGGCGACGTCGACGCCCGCTTCGATGATCTCCTTGACGGTCTCGTAGTCCGACGTAGCCGGACCGAGCGTCGAAACGATCTTTGCGCGTCTCAATGGATTCCTTCGTGTGGTGGGTGGTGCCGGTTTCCGCGCTGTGGGGCCGCGCGGAACGAGAGCAGGCCACCAGCACCCTATCGAGTGCCGGTGGCCTGCTGCTCATCGGTGGACCGGTGTTCCGTGTGCGCTCACGGCGTCAGACCGTGAGTGCGCGGTCGGTCGCCTTGACGGGTGCCGGCAGGATCGTCGAGCCCTCGAGGTACGCGTCGACCTTCGAGGCGGCGGCGCGCCCCTCGGCGATCGCCCAGACGATGAGCGACTGGCCGCGGCCGGCGTCGCCCGCGACGAACACGCCGGGCTCGTTCGTCGAGTAGTCCGCCTGGCGCGCGACCGCGCCGGACACCAAGGTGGGCAGTCCGAGCTGCGGCTCGATCGTGTCCGTCTCGGGGCCGGTGAAGCCCATCGCGATGAGGACCAGGTCCGCGGGGATCTCCCGCTCGGTGCCGGCCTTCGGGACCCGACGGCCGTCGAGGTACTCGGTCTCGGCGACCCGCAGTGCGCGGACCTCGCCGGCGCTGTTGCCGAGGAACTCGACGGTCGAGGCGAGGAAGTGCCGCTCGCCGCCCTCCTCGTGGGCGCTCGTGACCTCGAACACCGTCGGGAACATCGGCCAGGGCTGCTCGGACGGACGCTCGAGCGGCGGCTGCTTGCCGATCGCGAGGTTCGTGACGCTGAGTGCGCCCTGGCGGTGGGCGGTGCCGATGCAGTCCGCGCCGGTGTCGCCGCCGCCGATGACGACGACGTGCTTGCCCTCGGCCGTGACCTGGTTGTCGACGGTCGTGCCGGCGTTCGCCTTGTTCTGCTGGACGAGGTACTCCATGGCGTAGTGCACGCCCGCGAGGTCGCGTCCCGGGATCGGGAGGTCGCGCGGCACCGTGGCGCCGGTGGCGACGACGACCGCGTCGTAGCGGGACTTCAGGTCGTCCCACGTGATGTCGACACCGATCTCGACACCGGCGCGGAAGCGGGTGCCCTCGGCCTGCATCTGCGCGAGGCGCGCGTCGATCTGCCGCTTCTCCATCTTGAAGTCCGGGATGCCGTAGCGGAGCAGCCCGCCGATCCGGTCGTCACGCTCGTAGACGGCGACGGTGTGCCCCGCCCGCGTGAGCTGCTGGGCGGCGGCCAGGCCGGCGGGACCGGAGCCCACGACCGCGACGGTCTTGCCCGTCAGGCGCTCCGGCGGGTGCGGGGTCACCCAGCCGTTCTTGTACGCCTCGTCGATGATCGAGACCTCGACCTGCTTGATGGTCACCGGCGGCTGGTTGATGCCGAGCACACAGGACGCCTCGCACGGGGCCGGGCAGAGCTTGCCGGTGAACTCCGGGAAGTTGTTCGTGGCGTGCAGCCGCTCGATCGCCTGGCGGCCCTCACCGCGCCACGTCAGGTCGTTCCACTCCGGGATGAGGTTGCCGAGCGGGCAGCCCTGGTGGCAGAAGGGCACGCCGCAGTCCATGCAGCGACCGGCCTGCCGCTTCAGGGCGCCGGACTCCTGCTGCTCGTAGACCTCCTTCCAGTCCATGAGCCGCACGGGGACGGGTCGACGGGGCGGGAGCTCGCGCTCCTGCACCTTGAGGAAGCCCTTCGGGTCAGCCACGGTTCGCCTCCTGCTCGTGCTGGGTGGTGCTGGGGATGGACGTGGGGGTCGCGGTGCGGTCAGCCACCGGTCACCTCCAGGATGCGGTTCCAGACGACGGTGCCGTCCGGGTCGAGGCCCTCGTCGACCGCTTGCTGACGGGTCGCGAGCACCGCGGCGTAGTCGCGCGGGAGCACCTTGACGAAGTCGCCCAGGTCGCCTGACTCGAGCAGGTCGCCGGCGACGCTCGACCCGGTCTCCGCGAGGTGCTGCCGGAGCAGGTCGCTGACGATCTCGACGTCGGCGCTGTCGAGTTCCTCGAGTCGCAGCTCGCCGGTGGCGAGTGCGTCGGCGTTCACGTGCTCCCGACGGAGCCCGCGGACGTACGCGGTACCGCCGGACATGCCGGCGCCGAGGTTCCGACCGGTCTCGCCGAGGATCAGCGCGAGCCCGCCGGTCATGTACTCGAGTGCGTGGTCGCCCACACCCTCGACGACCGCCGTGGCGCCGGAGTTCCGGACGAGGAAGCGCTCGCCCACGATGCCGCGGATGAACATGCTCCCCTGCGTCGCGCCGTAGCCGATGACGTTGCCGGCGATGACGTTCTCCGACGGGTCGAAGCCGGACTCGGTGTCCGGGCGGACGACGATCGCGCCGCCGGACAGGCCCTTGCCGACGTAGTCGTTGCTGTCGCCGACCAGGCGGAGCGTGATGCCTGCGGGCAGGAACGCACCGAGCGACTGTCCGGCAGATCCGCGCAGCGTGACGTCGATCGACCCCGCGGGCAGGCCGTGCTCGCCGTGCCGCAGCGTGACCTCGTGGCCGAGCATGGTGCCGACGGCCCGCTCCGTGTTGCGGATCGGCAGGTCGAGCGCGACGGAGCCACCGTGCTCAAGGACGTCCGCCGTCTGCGCGATGAGCTGCACGTCGAAGTGCTCGTCGAGCTCGTGGTCCTGCTCGCGGACGTGCCGGCGCGGCTCGTCGCGGGCGAACTCGGGTCCGTGCAGGACGGGCCCGAGGTCGAGCCCGGACGCCTTCCAGTGCTCCACGGCACGGTCGGTGTCGAGCGCGTCGACCTGCCCGATCGCCTCGTCGAGCGAGCGGAAGCCGAGCTCGGCGAGGAGCTCACGGACCTCTTGTGCGATGAACTCGAAGAAGTTCACGACGAACTCGGGCTTGCCCGTGAAGCGCTTGCGGAGCTCGGGGTTCTGCGTCGCGACCCCCACCGGGCAGGTGTCCAGGTGGCAGACGCGCATCAGGATGCAGCCCTCGACGACGAGCGGAGCGGTCGCGAAGCCGTACTCCTCGGCGCCGAGCAGCGCCGCCACGACCACGTCGCGGCCGGTCTTCATCTGCCCGTCGACCTGCACGACCACCCGGTCGCGCATCCCGTTCAGCATGAGGGTCTGCTGGGTCTCGGCCAGGCCGATCTCCCACGGGGTGCCCGCGTGCTTGAGCGAGTTGAGCGGGGACGCCCCCGTCCCGCCGTCGTGGCCGGAGACGAGCACGACGTCGGCCAGGGCCTTCGTCACGCCCGCGGCGACCGCGCCGATGCCGGACTGGCTCACCAGCTTCACGTGGACGCGAGCGGACGGGTTCGCCCGCTTGACGTCGAAGATGAGCTGCTTGAGGTCCTCGATGGAGTAGATGTCGTGGTGCGGCGGCGGCGAGATGAGCCCGACGCCGGCGGTCGCGTGGCGGGTGCGCGCGACCCAGGGGTACACCTTCGTCGGGGGCAGCTGGCCGCCCTCGCCGGGCTTCGCGCCCTGCGCCATCTTCAGCTGGATGTCGGTGGCGTGCGTCAGGTACATGCTCGTGACGCCGAAGCGCCCGGACGCGACCTGCTTGATCGCACTGCGGCGCTCCGGGTCGAGCAGGCGCTCGACGTCCTCGCCGCCCTCGCCCGTGTTCGAGCGCGCACCGAGGCGGTTCATCGCGATCGCGAGGGTCTCGTGGGCCTCCTGTGAGATCGACCCGTAGGACATCGCGCCCGTGTTGAACCGCTTCACGATCGACTCGATCGGCTCGACCTCGTCCAGCGCGATCGGCTTCCGGACGCCGTGGCGGAACCGGAACAGCCCGCGGAGCGTCATGAGTTCCTCGGACTGGTCGTCGACCGCCTGCGAGTACTCGCGGAAGATGTCGTACCGACGGGCCCGCGTGGCGTGCTGCAGCCGGAAGACCGTGTCCGGGTTGAACAGGTGCGGCGGACCCTCGCGACGCCACTGGTACTCGCCGCCGGTCTGCAGCCGCTCGTGCGAGAGCACCGCACCGTCCTGCGGGTACGCCTGGGCGTGGCGCTCGGCGTTCTCCTTCGCGATGACCTCGATGCCGACGCCGCCGAGGATCGACGAGGTCCCGGTGAAGTACCGGTCGACGAACTCCTGGCTGAGGCCGACCGCCTCGAACGCCTGGGCACCGGCGTAGCTGGACACCGTTGAGATGCCCATCTTCGACATGATCTTCAGGACGCCCTTGCCGAGCGCCTTGATGACGTTCTTCACGGCCTGCTCCGGCGTGATGCCGGTGATCATGCCCGAACGCACGAGGTTCTCGCACGTCTCCATCGCCAGGTACGGGTTGATCGCCGAAGCGCCGTACCCGATCAGGGTGGCGACGTGGTGGACCTCGCGCACGTCGCCGGCCTCGACGATGAGCCCGACCTTCATGCGCTGTTCGGTGCGGATGAGGTGGTGGTGCACGGCCGCGAGCAGCAGGAGGCTCGGGACGGGCGCCTGCTCGGCGTTGCCGTCACGGTCGGACAGCACGATGAACTGCTTGCCCGACTCGATCGCCTGGTCGACCTCGTCGCAGACCGCCGCGATGCGCTTCTGCATCGCCTTCTTGCCCGCGTCGACGCGGTACAGGCCCTTGATCGTCACCGTGAGGTGGCGACCGGACTCCGTCTCGAAGTGCTGGATCTTCGCCAGCTCGTCGTTGTCGATGACCGGGAAGTCGAGCACGATCTGCTTCGCGTGCTCCGGCCCGGCGCTCAGCAGGTTGCGCTCCGGCCCGAGGCCCATCCCCATCGAGGTGATGACCTGCTCGCGGATCGAGTCGAGCGGCGGGTTCGTCACCTGCGCGAACTGCTGCGTGAAGTAGTCGAACAGCAGGCGGGGGCGCTCGGAGAGCACGGCGATCGGCGTGTCCGAACCCATGGCGCCGAGCGGCTCCGCGCCGGTCTGCGCCATCGGGCGGAGCAGGATGCGCACCTCTTCCTCGGTGTAGCCGAAGGCGCGCTGGCGACGGGTGACCGATGCCGGGGTGTGCACGATGTGCTCGCGCTCCGGCAGGTCGCTCAGGTTGATGCGGCCCTGCTCGAGCCACTGCGCCCAGGGCCCCGAGGTCGCCAGCTCGCGCTTGACCTCGTCGTCCTCGATGATCCGCCCGGCCTCGGTGTCCACGACGAACATCCGGCCGGGGCGCAGGCGGCCCTTGCGCACGACCTTGGCCGGCGGGACGTCGATGACACCCGTCTCCGACCCCATCACGATGAGCCCGTCGTCGGTGACCAGGAAGCGCCCCGGGCGCAGGCCGTTGCGGTCGAGCGTCGCGCCGACGACCGCGCCGTCGGTGAACGTGATCGCCGCCGGTCCGTCCCACGGCTCCATGAGCATCGAGTGGTACTCGTAGAACGCTCGGAGGTCCGGGTCCATCCCGACCTGGTTCTCCCAGGCCTCCGGCACCATCATCGACACCGCGTGCGGCAGCGAGCGGCCGGTCAGGGTGAGCAGCTCGAGGGTCTCGTCGAAGGACGCCGAGTCGCTCGCGCCCGGGCTGACGATCGGCAGCAGCGGGGCGAGGTCGCCGAGGAGCTCGCTCTCGAGCTGCGACTGGCGTGCCCGCATCCAGTTGCGGTTGCCGCGGACGGTGTTGATCTCACCGTTGTGCGCGAGCGTGCGGAACGGCTGCGCCAGCGGCCAGGACGGGAACGTGTTGGTCGAGTACCGGGAGTGCACGATCGCGAGCTTCGACGCGAAGCGCTCGTCGCTGAGGTCCGGGTAGAACGGCTCGAGCTGGAGCGTCGTGACCATGCCCTTGTAGACCATCGTCCGGCTCGACAGCGACATGAAGTAGACCTCGACACCGTGCTCCGCGCGCTTGCGCAGCCGGAAGGCCTGCCGGTCGAGGGCGATCCCGCTCCACGCGGCACCGTGCACGTCGTGCCGGGTCGAGGCGACGAAGAGCTGCTCGAACGCCGGCATCGCGGCACGCGCGAGCGTGCCCAGCACCTCGGGTCGCACGGGCACCTCGCGCCAGCCGAGCACCTTCAGGCCCTCTTCGCGGGCGATGCGCTCGACGGCGCCCTTCACCGCGTGGCGCTCGTCCTCGTCGACGGGCAGGTACGCCGTGCCGACGGCGTACTCCCCCGCCGCGGGCAGGTCGAAGTCGACCTCGTCGCGGAGGAACGCGTCCGGCACCTGGCACAGGATGCCCGCACCGTCACCGGTGCCGGCGTCGGAGCCGACGGCACCACGGTGCTCGAGGTTCCGGAGCGCGCCGAGCGCGGCGTCGACGATGTCGTGCCCGGCGGTGCCGCGGAGCGTCGCGACCATCGCGAGGCCGCAGGCGTCCTTCTCGTTCGCCGGGTCGTACGCACCGGTGGCCTCGGGCACGGCCGAGAAGCGTCGGTGTGCCGGCTGCAGGGAGCGCGTCGAACGGGGGGCAGGGTCTGGCTGGAGCGCCATGGGGAACCGTCCTCACGAGGAAGTGGAACAGGGACGTCGGTGGCCCGGTGGTGCGTTCCGCCCGAGCGGGCGGGACTGGTGCCCGTGCGCGTCGCCGTGGAGGGTGCGCAGACGACGCGCGAGGTGGTGGGGTCACTCGTGGTGACCCGACCGTGCGGAGGGTGCACCGTGGCCGGCGGGTGCCGTCCGCGGAGCGGGTGCTGCCGGTCGCGGAGTTACCGCGCGCGGCCTGCTGCAGGGACCGGATCGGCGTCGACGTCGGTCGCCGGAGCGTCGTCGTCGTGTTCCGACCAGGTGTCGTCCGAGTCTACATCGGAGGTCCGACGCGGCTCGCGACCCGGCAGGTACGGGCTCGGCTCCGCACCGGTGTGCCGACGCGTCTGCACGAGGAAGATCACGATGCCGAGCAGGATCGCAGCGAAGGACATCCACACGTTGGTGCGGATCCCGAAGAAGGTCTCGCTCGTGTCGACGCGGATGGACTCGAGCACCGAGCGACCGGTGCCGTACCAGATCAGGTAGAGCGCCATGACCTTGCCCCACTGCAGCCGGAAGCGCTTGTCGAGCAGCAGGATCACGACGACGCCGACGACGTTCCAGATGATCTCGTAGAGGAAGGTCGGGTGGAAGAGCGTGCCCTCGGGCAGGCCCTTCGGGAACGCGGCGTTCGTCGACTCGATCTCGAGACCCCACGGCAGGCTCGTCGGCATGCCGAAGAGCTCGTGGTTGAAGTAGTTGCCGAGGCGGCCGAAGGCCTGGGCGAGCAGGACGCCCGGGGCGATGGCGTCGATCAGGGTCGAGAAGCGCAGGCCGACCTGGCGGCACCCGATGTACGCGCCGAGCGACCCGAGGATGAGCGCGCCGAAGATCGCCAGACCGCCCTCCCACACGTAGAGGAACGACAGCGGGTCGCGCCCCGGACCGAAGTAGTCGCTGACGTGCGTGAACACGTGGAAGAGCCGACCACCGATGATGCCCGCCGGCACCGCCCAGATCGCGATGTCGATGATGATCCAGCGCTCGACCCCGCGCGCGTTGAGCCGACGGTTCGCCAGCACGACGGCAGCGACGATGCCCAGCAGGATGCAGATGGCGTACGCGTGGATCCGGAAGTCGAGCGGCAGCGACCACCCGAAGACGTCGCGTACCCAGGCGGTCAGGTCGAAGTACTGCCACGCGGTGCTCGGGCTCGGGATGCTCAGGAGGGGCATGGAGGTGCTGTCGCCTTTCGGTGCTGGACGGCCGCGGTGCCGCTGGAGGGTCGGCCCCGCTCACTGTAGCGCGGGAACCGCGCCCACCAGGAACCAGGAGGCCGGTCCTGTGGGAACCGTGATCCGGACGGACGGGAGGCGCGGTACCGGTGAGCCGGTCGGCCCACCCGTACCGCGCCTCCCGTCCGCAAGGGGTGGCTGCGTCAGCCGCGCACGGCGCCGCTCGTCAGGTCGGCCGCGCGGTCTGCGACCCCCTGGACGCCGAGGTCGGCGAGGGCACGCACGAAGGCGGAGCCGATGATCGCGCCGTCCGCGTACTCGAGGACCTCGCGCACCTGGTCGGCGGTCGAGATGCCGAGACCGACGCACGTGCGCTCCACGCCGGCGTCACGGAGTCGTGACACGACGGTGCGGGCGGCGGTGTCGACACCGACCCGTGCACCGGTGACGCCCATCGTCGACACCGCGTAGACGAAGCCGCGACTCGAGTGGACCGCCTGCTCCATGCGGGCGTCCGTCGAGGACGGTGCGGCGAGGAACACCCGGTCGAGCCCGGTGCGCTCGGACGCGTCGACCCAGGCGCGACCCTCGTCCGGGATGAGGTCCGGCGTGATCAGGCCGGACGCGCCGGCCGAGACCAGGTCGTCGGCGAAGCGGTCCACGCCGTAGCGGAGCACCGGGTTCCAGTACGTCATCACGAGGACGGGGACGTCGACCCGGTTCGTGATCTGGTCGACCGCGTCGAAGACCTGCGCGACCCGGAAGCCGTTCGCCAGGCTCTCCTCGGCCGCGCGCTGGATGACCGGGCCGTCCATCACCGGGTCGGAGTACGGCAGGCCGAGCTCGATGACGTCGACGCCGTTCTCGGCGAGGGCGACCGCGGCGTCCACGCTCGTCCGCAGGTCGGGGAACCCAGCGGGCAGGTAGCCGACGACGGCTCCGGCACGCTCGGCGTTGGCGGTGTCGATCGTCGTCGCGACCGACCGGTTCGTCTCGGTGTTCGTCACAGCTGCACCGCGTTCTCGTCGAGGATGCCGAAGTAGCGACTGGCGGACGCGACGTCCTTGTCACCACGTCCGGACAGGGACACCAGCACGACACCGTCCGGGCCGAGCTCCTTGCCGAGCGTGATCGCGCCGGCCAGGGCGTGCGCCGACTCGATCGCCGGCAGGATGCCCTCGGTGCGGGCGAGCAGGCGGAAGGCCTCCATCGCCTCGGTGTCGGTGACCGGGCTGTACTGCGCGCGGCCGATCGACGCCAGGTAGGCGTGCTCCGGGCCGACGCTCGGGTAGTCGAGGCCCGCGGAGATGCTGTGGCTCTCGATGGTCTGGCCGTCCTCGTCCTGCATGAGGTACGACATCGTGCCCTGGAGCACGCCGGTGCGGCCGAGCGAGATGCTCGCGGCGTGCCGACCGGTCTCGATGCCGTCGCCGCCGGCCTCGAAGCCGTGCAGCCGGACGGACTCGTCGTCGAGGAAGGCCTCGAAGATGCCCATCGCGTTCGACCCGCCGCCGACGCACGCGGCGACGGCGTCCGGCAGGCGACCGACACGGTCGAGGACCTGCTGACGGGCCTCCTCCCCGATCACCTTGTGGAACTCGCGGACCATCTCCGGGAAGGGGTGCGGTCCCGCGACGGTGCCGAGCAGGTAGTGCGTCGAGTCGACGTTCGCCACCCAGTCGCGCAGGGCGTCGTTGATCGCGTCCTTCAGGGTGCGCGAACCGGTCTCGACGGGGATCACCTCGGCGCCGAGCAGCCGCATCCTGGCGACGTTCAGGGCCTGGCGCTCGGTGTCGACCGCCCCCATGTAGACGACGCAGTCCATGCCGAACAGGGCGGCGGCCGTCGCGGTGGCGACGCCGTGCTGGCCGGCACCGGTCTCGGCGATCAGCCGGGTCTTGCCGAGCCGCTTGGCGACGAGCGCCTGACCGAGCACGTTGTTGATCTTGTGCGAGCCGGTGTGGTTGAGGTCCTCGCGCTTGAGGATGATCCGGGCGCCACCGGCGTGCTTCGCGAACCGCGGCGCCTCGGTGATGATCGACGGGCGACCGGTGTACTCGCGCTGGAGCGTGTCGAGCTCCGCGCGGAACGCCGGGTCCGCCCAGGCCTCGCGGAAGGCGGTCTCGAGCTCGTCGAGCGCGAGCACGAGCGACTCGGGGACGAAGCGTCCGCCGAAGTCGCCGAAGTACGGGCCCTGCAGGTCACGGAGTGAGGTCACGGTGGGACTCCCGGGGTGTTCGGTCACCCCGACGTGCGGAGCGACCGGTGGGACGGTGTCGGTCAGGCGCGCGGGCGGCCGGAGCCGTCCGCTGCGGCGATGAACGACGCGAGGGTGGTGGCGGGGTCCGCGCCCGTGACGAGCGCCTCCCCCACCAGGACGACGTCGGCCCCCGCAGCGCGGTAGTGGGCGACGTCGGCGGGACCGGCGACGGCCGACTCGGCGACGCGCACGACCCCGTCGGGGATGCGGTCGGCGAGCGAGCCGAACAGGTCGCGGTCCAGCGAGAAGTCGGTCAGGTCACGAGCGTTGACGCCGAGGATCCGCGCGCCGGCGTCGAGGCCACGGGCGACCTCGTCCCCGGAGTGCGCCTCGACCAGGACGCGCATGCCGAGCTGTTCGGCGAGCTCGTGCAGCTCGACGAGCTTCCGCTGCTCCAGCGCCGCCACGATGAGCAGCACCAGGTCCGCGCCGGCCGCACGGGCCTCGAGCACCTGGTACGGCTCGGCGATGAAGTCCTTCCGGAGCACCGGCAGCGACACGCGCGCCTTGACCGCCTCGAGGTCGGCGAGGCTGCCGAGGAACTTCCGCCCCTCGGTGAGGACGCTGATCGTCGACGCGCCGCCGCGCTCGTAGTCGGCGGCGAGGGCTGCCGGGTCCTCGATGGGCGCCATGGAGCCACGGGAGGGACTCGCGCGCTTGACCTCGGCGAGGATCTTCACCCGGTCGCCGGGCGCCAGGAACGCGAGGGCGTCGAGGGGCGACGCCACCCGGTCGAGGTCACGTTCGACGTCGGCGGTCGGACGGTCGGCACGACGGGCGGCTGCGTCCTCGAGCGCGCCCGCGACGAGGGTCTCGAGCACGTTCGGCACGGTGACTACTCCGAGTGGTGCTTGGGGACGAACTTCGGACCGTTGACGCCGTAGCCCGCCTTCGCCATCACGGCGCCGACGACGAGACCGATCACCACGACGGCAGCGGAGGCCCAGACGCCCCAGGCCAGGTCGAACCAGAAGAACAGCGTGCCTGCCGCGAAGCCGATCAGCATGATCACGACGGCGGTCCAGGCGGCGGGCGAGTGGCCTTCGCCGAGTTCTGCGGGCTCAGTGTTGCTCACGGTGCTCCTCGTTCTGCTCCGGCGCCGTCGTCCGATCGGCGCCGATCCGATCCTACCGTGTCGGTCGTGGGCGACTCCCCCACCGCGCCGACCCCGGGCGTCACCGCGGCGGTGTCGCCACCGTGCCCGGCAGCAGGTCCGGCGACAGGACCAGCAGTCGGGTCGTCCCCGGCGCTCAGGTCGTCCCAGTCCGTGATCGCGTCGCGCTGGGTCGGGGCGGCGGCACGGGCGTCCGCCGCGGCGCCCGCGGTCGCGGCCGCGTACTTCCGCGTCGGACCCGGCCAGTTCCGCTGCACGACGAACACGACGATGCCGAGGACGACGGCGAGCACACCGCCGGCGATGCCCACGGCGGGCCACGCGGTGACGTCGACCCGGTCGACGACCTGGCGGACGGCCGCGGTGTCGCTGACGCCGGCGACCTCGCCGACCGCGCCCTTCGACGCGGCGACCGGGTCGGCCAACGCACCGATGCCGGTCGCGACGACCGCGAGGCCGAGCAGCACCTCGACCGCCGCGAGCACGACACGGAGCACCCGGCCGGCGATCGTCAACGCGAGGAACAGCGCCAGACTGGCGATCGCCAGTGCCGTGTACTGCGGAACGACGGCGGCACCGTCGGCGACGACCCGAGGTACGACGGCGGTGCCGGCGTGCAGGTGCAGCGTGAACCACGTCTGGGTCCACGAGAGCATCACGATCCCCGCGACCGCGAGGCCGGCGACGA
This sequence comes from Curtobacterium subtropicum, assembly GCF_030362975.1. Lineage (NCBI taxonomy): Bacteria > Bacillati > Actinomycetota > Actinomycetes > Micrococcales > Microbacteriaceae > Curtobacterium > Curtobacterium subtropicum. Next base: position 162,994 of record NZ_JAUCMM010000005.1, on the reverse strand, counting down.
CGACGAGCGGGCGGGAACGCTTCACGACCGGACCTCGCGCATGCGGTTCGCGGTCGCGACGGCACGCAGGGGGGCGGCGGCCTTGTTGACCGCCTCGACGTGCTCGGTGTGCGGGTCGGAGTCGGCGACGAGTCCGGCGCCGGCCTGGACCCGCGCGACGCCGTCCTTGATGAGGGCGGTGCGGATCGCGATCGCCAGGTCGGCGTCGCCGGCGAAGTCGAAGTAGCCCACGACCCCCGCGTACGCGCCGCGCTTCGCCGGCTCGAGCTCGTCGATGATCTCGAGCGCTCGCGGCTTCGGCGCGCCCGACAGCGTGCCGGCCGGGAAGGTCGCCCGGAAGACGTCGATCGCCGAGGCTCCCGGTCGCACCGACCCCTCGACGCTCGACACCAGGTGCATGATGTGGCTGAAGCGCTCGACCGTCATGAACTCGGTCACCGCGACGGTCCCCGGCTCACAGACCTTCTGCAGGTCGTTGCGGGCGAGGTCGACGAGCATCAGGTGCTCCGCGCGCTCCTTCGGGTCCGCGAGCAACTCGTCGCCGAGGCGGACGTCCTCGACCGGGCTCGCGCCCCGCGGCCGGGAGCCGGCGATCGGGTGGGTGATGGCCCGACCGTCCTGCACCTTCACGAGGGCCTCCGGCGAGGCCCCGACGATCCAGAAGCGCTCGTCGTCGGTGTCCGCCAGCGCGAGGAAGTACATGTACGGACTGGGGTTCAGGGTCCGCAGCACGCGGTAGACGTCGAGCGGGTCGGCCGTGACGTCGTGGTCGAAGCGCTGCGAGATGACGACCTGGAACACGTCGCCGTCGCGGATGAAGTCCTTCGACCGCTCGACCGCGGCCATGTAGTCCTCGGGTGTCGTCCGGTGGCGCGGGGTCGGCTCGGCGATCTCGAACGCCTCGGCCACGGTCGCCGGGCTCGGCTGCACCAGGTCCGCCTGCATCCGGTCGAGCCGCACCTGGGCGTCCGACCACATCGTGTCGGCGTCGTCGGTCCCGTCGTTGAGGACGCTCGCGACCAGGAGCACCAGGCCCGTGCGGTGGTCGAGCGCCGCGAGTTCCGACACGAAGGCCAGCGCCTGGCCGGGGACCTCGAAGTCGGCCGGGGGGACGTCCGGCAGGTGCTCGAGCTGCCGGACGGCCTCCCACCCGATGAACCCGACGGTGCCACCGACGAGCGGCGGGGTGCCCGGCACGCGCGGGGTCGCCCACCGGTCGTGCAGGCGCGCCAGGACGTCGAGGGGCGCGCCGTCGAGCGAGTCCACGGCGCGGGACGCCGGGATGCCCGTGTCGATCCATGCGGCCCGGTCGCCGTCCTGGGTCAGGACGCCGAAGCTCCGGACCCCGACGAACGACCACCGGGACCAGAGCCCGCCCTGGCCGGCGGACTCGAGCAGGAACGACCCGGGACGGCCGTCCGCGAGCTTGCGGTAGACGCCGACGGGCGTCTCGCTGTCGGCGTACAGGGCGCGGACGACGGGGACGACGCGGTGGCCGTCGAGCAGCTCGTCGAAGGCCTGCCGGGAGGTCGTGCGCGGTTCCTCCGCGCCGGTGGCGGTGCTCATCGGGTCTCCTCCACGGCCGTGCTCACTCCGTGCGCGTCGGTCACGGCCCCGGCCGGCGCGGACGCCGTCACGGGGTCGAGCGGGTCGACCTCGAAGCAGCTGTGGGCACCGGTGTGGCACGCCGCGCCGACCTGCTGCACGGTGACGAGCAGGGTGTCGTCGTCGCAGTCGAGCGCCGCGGCACGGACGTACTGTGCGTGCCCGGACGTGTCGCCCTTGCGCCAGTACTCCTGGCGCGAGCGCGACCAGAAGGTCACGCGGCCCTCGGTGAGGGTACGGCGGAGGGCTTCGCGGTCCATCCAGCCGAGCATGAGGACGTCCTTCGAGGACTCCTCCTGCACGACTGCGGGGAGCAGCCCGTCGTGCCCGAACCGTGCGCGGTCGAGGACCGCCTCCGTGCTGGTGCTGGTGCTGTCGGTCATGGGACTCCTAGCCTACGGCGGGGTGTCGGCGGACGGGTGTCAGCGGACGGGGTGGCCGGCGGCGCGCAGCGCTGCCTTGACGTCCCCGATGGTCATCTCGCCGCGGTGGAAGACGCTGGCGGCGAGGACGGCGTCCGCTCCCGCGTCGACGGCCGGGGCGAAGTGCTCGACGCGACCAGCGCCTCCCGAACCGATGACCGGGACCGGCGACACCGCGCGCACCGCGGCGATGAGCTCGAGGTCGAAGCCGTTCTTCGTGCCGTCCGCGTCGATCGAGTTCACGAGCAGTTCGCCCGCGCCCCGCTCGACGCCCTCGCGGGCCCAGGCGATCGCGTCGAGGTCGGACTCCGTGCGCCCCCCGTGTGTCGTGACGACGAAGCCGGACGGCATCCGGTCCGAACGCTTCACGTCGAGCGACAGCACGACCGCCTGCGCGCCGAACCGGTCCGCGATCTCGCCGACCAGCGCCGGCCGGGCGATCGCCGCGCTGTTCACACCGATCTTGTCCGCACCGCACTGCTGCAGGCGGGAGACGTCGTCGACGCTCCGGACGCCGCCGCCGACGGTGAGCGGGATGAAGACCTGTTCGGCTGTCCGGGTCACGGTGTCGTACATCGTCGCGCGGTTCTCGACCGTCGCCCCGACGTCCAGGAAGGTGAGCTCGTCCGCGCCCTGCTCGTAGTAGCGGGCGGCGAGTTCGACCGGGTCGCCGGCGTCCTGCAGGTCGAGGAAGTTCACGCCCTTGACGACGCGACCGCCCTGCACGTCGAGGCACGGGACGACCCGGACCGACACCCCACCGGCGACACCGGCGGCGCCGCTGTCCGGCGCCGTTCCGTCCGGCTGCGCTGCCGCGTTCACAGGCGTGCGGCGTGGATCGGGCTGACGAGGATGGCACGCGCGCCGAGGTCGTAGAGCGCATCCATGATGAGGTTCGCGTCCTCGCGCGGGATCATCACCCGGACCGCGGACCAGTCGCGACCGTGCAGCGGGGAGACCGTGGGCGACTCGATGCCCGAGGCCACCGCCGTCGCCTGCTCGAGCAGGTCCGTGGGGATGTCGTAGTCGAGCATCACGTAGCCGCGGGCGACGAGCACACCCTGCAGGCGGCGGCGCAGGACGTCGATGCCCGGGATGGACTCGTCGGTCGAGATGAGCAGCGCGGTCGACTCGAGGATGACCGGGCCGAAGATCTCGAGCCCGGCCGCCCGGAGCGTGCTGCCGGTGGAGACGACGTCGGCCACGGCGTCGGCGACGCCCAGGCGCACCGCGCTCTCGACGGCACCGTCGAGCTTCACGAGCGTCGCGGTAACCCCGTGCTGGGCGAGGAACTCCCCCACCAGACCCGGGTAGCTCGTCGCCACCCGGACGCCGTCGAGGTCCTGCAGGTCGCTGAACCGACCGGGGGTCCCGGCGAACCGGAACGTCGAGTCGGCGAACCCGAGCGCGTCGACCTCGTGCGCCGCGGACCCGGAGTCGAGCAGGAGGTCGCGACCGGTGATGCCGACGTCGAGCGCGCCGGAGCCGACGTAGGTCGCGATGTCGCGCGGACGGAGGAAGAAGAACTCGACGCCGTTGCGCTCGTCGAGCAGGTGGAGCGCCTTCGGGTCGCGGCGACCGGCGTACCCGGCCTCCTTGAGCATCTCGGAGGCGGTCTCGGACAGCGAGCCCTTGTTGGGCACGGCGATGCGGAGCATCAGGGGGTCTGCTTTCTGCTGGAGGTCGGGACGACTGCGGGTCGCGGCTGCGCTCGTCGGCGCGTCGCGGGTGCCTACAGATGTCGCCAGACGTCCGCCGGGGTGAGCCCCTTCGCGACCATGAGCACCTGGAGGTGGTAGATCAGCTGCGAGATCTCCTCCGAGGTGCGCTCGTCGCCCTCGTACTCGGCCGCCATCCAGACCTCGGCGGCCTCTTCCACGATCTTCTTGCCGATCTGGTGCACGCCGGCGTCCAGTTCGGCGACGGTGCCGGAGCCCTCGGGGCGCGTGCGCGCCTTCTCGGTCAGCTCCGCGAACAGGTCGTCGAACGTCTTCACGGGGTCCAGGCTACCGTCCTGCGCGGACACGGCCGACGCACCGTCCGGACGGGAGGCACCGGTCGCGTCCGCCTCGTCGGCGGCGTCGGTCGTCCCGCGGCCTGCGACGCCGGTCACGCGCGCGCCGCCGCGGCCGCCTCGCGCAGGTCGGCGATGCGCTGCGCCGGCTCGCCGCCGTACACGGCGGACCCGGCCACGAGCGTGTCGGCGCCGCTGCGGACGGCCTCCGGGACCGTGTCCACCGCGATGCCGCCGTCGACCTCGAGCCACACGTCGAGCCCGGAGGCGTCGACGGCGGCGCGGGCGTCGGCCAGCTTCGGCATCACGGACGGCATGAAGGACTGGCCGCCGAACCCGGGCTCGACCGTCATGAGCAGGATCATGTCGTAGGCGTCGAGGTGGTGGAGCACCTGCGTGATCGGCGTGCCGGGCTTCACGGCGACGGCCGCGCGGGCCCCGTTCGACCGGATCGCCGCGGCGGTCGCCACCGGGTCGGCTGCGGCCTCGAGGTGGAACGTCACGCTCGACGCGCCCGTCTCGGCGTACTTCGGCGCCTGCGTGTCGGCGTCGGTGATCATCAGGTGGACGTCGAGCGGTACCGGGGAGACCTCCTGCAGGCGATGCACGATCGGCAGGCCCAGCGTGAGGTTCGGCACGAAGTGGTTGTCCATCACGTCGACGTGCACCATGTCGGCGCTCTCGATGCGGTGCAGCTCCCGCTCGAGGTTGGCGAAGTCGGCGGACAGGATGCTCGGCGAGATGCGGATCGTCACCGTGCAACCCTACCGAGCACCGCCATCGAGGACGGCCGGTCAGGGGCGGCGGCGGAACAGCGCGACGAACATGGCGTCGGTACCGATGCGGTGCGGCCAGAGCTGCACCGTCGGGCCGTCGGCGACCTGCGGGTCCCGGGCCGCCACCGAGCGGACGATGCCGGCGGTGTCGAGCTGCTCGAGCACGTCTCCGTGCCGCTCGAGCAGCGCGTCGACCTGCCCGCGCGTCTCGGCGAGGTGCGGCGAACACGTCACGTACGCCAGGGTCCCGCCGGGCGCGAGCGCGCGCACGGCCGCGTCGAGCAGCTCGGCCTGGAGCGCGGCGAGCTCGGGGACGTCCTCGGGCTGCTTGCGCCACCGTGCCTCCGGACGACGGCGGAGGGCGCCGAGACCGGTGCAGGGGGCGTCGAGCAGGATCCGGTCGAACGGCTCGTCGCCGGGCTTGCCGAACCGCCGTCCGTCGCCCTCGACGACGGTGACCGTGTCGTCGCCCGCGACCGTGGCCAGCGCCTTCCGCACGAGACCGACGCGGGCGGGCACGAGCTCGTTCGCCACGAGGGTCGCGCCGCCCTGTGCGGCCTCGGCGGCGAGGAGCGCGGCCTTGCCGCCGGGTCCAGCGCACATGTCGAGCCACCGCTCCCCCGGGCGGACGGCGGAGGACCGCGTGAGGGCGAGGGCCGCGAGCTGCGACCCCTCGTCCTGCACCCGGAGACGACCGGCGGCGACACCGGGGACCCGCGCGGGGTCGCCGGCGGTCCCGCGGATGCCGACCGGTGAGACCGGACCGGCGTCGGCGCCGGGGATGCGGACGGGAGGCGCGGCGCCGGTCGCGTCGGCGACCCCGGCACGGTCGTCGGTGCCGGTCGCGTCGTCGGTGCCGGTCGGGTCGTCGGTGCCGGTCGCGTCGTCGGGGCCGGTCAGGTCGTCGGTCGCGGCGGGGCCGACAGTCGCGGTGCGGACGTCCTCGTCGGTGGCGAGGCCCGGGAGCGCCACGAGCTGGACGCGCGGGGCCACGTTGTCGGCGGCGAGCAGCGCGGCGAGTTCGTCACGCGACCGCTCGGCGGCCAGCGCGTCACGGAGCGCGGCGACGACCCACGACGGGTGCGACCACCGAGTGGCGAGCAGCGCGTCGCCGCTCCGTCCCTCGGTGATGAGCGCGTCCCACTCGTCGTCGGTCTTCGCGGCGACCTTGCGCAGCACGGCGTTCACGAAGCCGGTGGCGCGGCGGGCACCGACCTCGCGCGCGAGTTCGACGGTCGCCGAGACCGCTGCGTGCGTCGGCGTGCGCATGCCGAGCAGCTGGTGCACCCCGAGCCGCATCACGTCGAGCACGTCGGACTCGATGTTGTCGACGCGACGGCCGGACGCGACGCCGACGATCGCGTCGTAGCGGCCGAGCATCCGGATCGACCCGTAGGTGAGCTCGGTGGCGAAGGCGGCGTCGCGGGCGGAGAGCCCGGCCCGACGGATCCGGGTCGGCAGGAGCAGGTTCGCGTAGGCGTCGTCGACCTGCACCGCACGCAGGACGTCGAACGCGACCCGCCGAGCACTGGTCGGACGGGGTCGACGGTCGCCCGGTGCCCGCCGGGGCCTCTGCTGTGCGGGGCTCACGAGAGCACCACGCCCTCGAGCGAGCCGAGACCGCGCGCCCAGGCCGCGCCGTCCATCGCCTTCTTGCCGGCGGGTTGGACCTCCGCGAGCACGAGCGGGACGTCGGCCGTCCCGACCAGCAGTCGACCGTCGACCAGCGCGAGCGCGCCCGGCGCGAGGTGCGGGGCGGAGGAGGCCGTGCCTCCCGGCAGGAGCGCGCTGCGGAGCAGCTTCACGCGGGTCTCGCCGAGGTGGGCGAACGCGCCGGGCTCCGGGGTCACACCGCGGATCCGGGCGTGGACGGCGACAGCCGGCTCGTCGAACCGGACGTGTGCGTCGTCGACGGTGGGCTTCGGGGCGAGCGACACCGTCCCGGACTGCTCGGTCGCGACCGCGGTGCCGTCGGCCAGGGCGTCGACGACCCGGAGGACGGTGTCGGCTCCGGTCTCGGCCATCGCGGCGAGGACGTCCCCGCTCGTGGCGTCCGGGTCGATCGCGAACGGGTCGGACGCGTACACGGGGCCGGCGTCGAGCGCCTCGACGAGCTGGAAGACGGTCGCGGCGGTGCTGGTGTCGCCGGCCATCACGGCACGCTGCACGGGCGCAGCTCCGCGGTACGCCGGCAGGTCGGAGAAGTGCAGGTTGACCCAGCCGAGACGCAGAGCGTCCAGGGCGGGACGGCGGAGGAGCGCACCGTACGCGACGATGACGCCGAGGTCGGCCTGCAGCTCGACGAGCTGCGCGGTCACGGTGTCGTCCACACGGGTCGCCTCGATGACGGGCAGCCCGAGTTCCGCCGCGACCTGCGCGACCGGCGTCGGCGTGAGGACGCGCTTCCGGCCCTGCGGCGTCGGGGGTCGGGTGAGGACGGCCGCGATCTCGTGGTCGGAGGCGGCGAGACGTCGGAGGGTGGGGACGGCCGCAGCAGGGCTGCCGGCGACGACGAGACGCATGGGGTCCATCGTCCCACGGCGGACGGGGTCCGACGCGCGCGGGACGCCGTCGACCGAGAACGGACTGCGAGTCGGCTGGGTATCGTCCGGACCATGAGTGACGTCACCACCTCCACCAACCGCTACGCCGGCTCGTCGATCCAGAAGGTCGCGCTCGTCGTCGGCATCGTGTTCCTGCTCGTCGGGATCGCCGGGTTCGTGCCGGGGCTGACCTCCGGCGACCTGGGCGGTGCCGGACACCACTCGATGGCGATGCTGCTCGGGATCTTCCAGGTGTCGGTCCTGCACAACATCGTGCACCTGCTCTTCGGCGTCGTGGGGCTGCTCGCGGCGAACCGTGCGACGGGCTCGCGGATGTACCTCGTGATCGGCGGCGTCGTCTACTTCGTGCTCTGGGTCTACGGCCTGTTCACGGCGGGCACGATGTCCGGCGCGAACTTCGTCCCGCTGAACTGGGCGGACAACTGGCTGCACCTCGTGCTCGCGATCGGGATGGTCGCGCTCGGCGTCGTCTTCCCGCGGGAGCGTCGTCGCCCCGTCGGCGCCTGATCCCTCCGCACCACGCAACGTCGGCGGTTCCTCGCAGCGGTACACCCCTGCGAGGAGCCGCCGACGTTCCGTTCCGGGGGCCGGGTCGGGTCAGACCTCGGTGAACGGCTCGGCGTCGTCGAGCCGGACGCGCAGGGTCGGCGCCGCCCGACGGCGGTTCCCGCCCGGCAGCACCCGCCGGGTCGACGAGCGGCGGATGACCTCGGCCTTGAGCGTCGCCGCGACCTCCGCCCCGTGCGCGTACGGGAACCGCACGATCGCACGGACCGTCCCCGGCGCCGGGTCCTCCGGCACCGGCACCGGTCCGAGGACCGCTCCGACGACCGCGTCGCGGAGGGCCTCGACCGCCGCGGTCACCGCCTCGTCGGTCCCGGTGAGGGTCGCCACCCGCACCGCCGGCGGGAAGTGCAGGGCCCGTCGGTCGACGAGCTCGTCGTGCGCCGGCCCGTCGAGCCGCCAGAGCGCCATCGCGGTGGCGAGCTTCCCGCCGATGCCGACGAGGTACACCTCGGCTCCGGGCGCGCCCTTCGCCGCGGCGTTCGTCCAGAACCGGAGCACGTCCTCCTGCACCCGGAGCCCCTCGCGTGCCAGGAGCCGTTCGCCGTCGAGCAGCAGCACGCACGCGTAGCCGCCCGGCACGCTCGGCTCCGCGCCGCGGGTGGCGACGACGACCGCAGGACGGGCCGGGACCTCGTCGAGCGGGCGAGAACCGTCCGCGACCACGATCCGGGTACCGGGGAACGCCCGGCCGAGCTCGTCGGCGGTGCGCTGCGCCCCCTGCCCGACGGGCTTCAGCTTCCCCCCACCGCACGTCGGGCACCGGAAACCCACCGCGAGGGCGCCGCAGAACCGGCACTGCGGGGTCGCGTTCCGGTGCGGGCTGCCGAGGGGCCCTCCGCAGACCCGGCAGTGCGCGCGCTCCCCGCAGTCGGCGCAGACGAGCCCGGTGCCGAAGCCCGGGTTCGCGACCTGCACCAGGACCGGGCCGTGCTGACTGGCCTCACGTGCCGCGCGCCAGGCGGTGCTCGGGATGCGGGCCTGTGCGGCGAAGCCCTCGGCGCTCGCCTGCTGCGCGGTCGGGATCACCTTCGGCGTCGGCATCCGATGGGGCGCGAGCTCGTGCAACCAGTGCAGCTCGACGAGCCGCTGGACGTCGGTCGACCGGGCGTGTGCGAGGAAGAGGAGCGCGGCGCCGGACTGGGCGGTCCGGACGAGGGCGACGTCACGCGTGTGCACGTACGGCGCGCGGGGCTCGACGAAGGACGCGTCGCCGTCGTCCCACATCGCCACGAGCCCGAGCTCCGTCGCGGGTGCGAACGCCGCCGTCCGGTTGCCGATCGCGACGACGGCGTGTGTCCGCGCCTGCAGCAGCGCCTTCGCCCGCTGACCGTTCGTCTGCTTCGCGTCGAACCGGACGACGCGCTCGGGCGGGAGCACCGCGAGGAGCGCGCGCTCCAGGTCGGTGACGTCGCGGAAGTCCGGCACGGCGAGCACGGCGGACTGCTCCCGGGCGACCACCTGCGACGCGGCCTGCGCGAGCGTGGCGGCCCATCCGGGGACCCAGACGGGTTCGTCGGCGGTCCCGACGTCGACCGGGTGTGGGACGGCGTCGACCGCAGCGCGCCCATGGTCGGCGAGCAGTGCCTCCAGGACGCCGTCCGCGTAGCCGGTGACGGGCGTCGGGTCGACCGCCGGGGGCGACCACGTGGTGTCTCGGGCCAGCCATGCCTTCTCGGCGCGGACCTGGCGCGTCGGCACGGCGAGCCGCAGCACGTCGGAGGCGACGCCGGCGGCGCGGTCGGCGACGGCGCGCGCGAGCGTCCAGATCTCCGGGGCCAGCACGGGCACCGGTGACACGACCTGCTCGACGGGGCTGAGCTCCCCCGGCCAGTCCCCTTCGGACACCACCTCGACGACGTACGCGTCGGACATGCGGGCACCGGTGCGCAGCGGCACCTTCACGCGGACCCCCGGCACGCAGTCGTCCTCGAGCTCGGCCGGCACCCGGTAGTCGAACAGACGGTCCAACTGCGGGAGCGGCGAGTCGAGGACGACGCGCGCGACGGTGGTCACACGGTGCCTAGACGGCGGCGGTGACGAGTCCTGCTGCGGCGCGGAGCTCCTCGACGCGGTCGAGCTGCTCCCAGGTGAAGCCGGGCAGCTCGCGGCCGAAGTGGCCGTACGCCGCGGTCTGGGCGTACCGGGGCTTGAGCAGGTCGAGGTCGCGGATGATCGCGGCCGGACGCAGGTCGAACACCTCGGTGATCGCCGCCTCGATCGTGGCGTCGTCGACGTGCCCGGTGCCGAACGACTCGACGTACAGGCCGACGGGCTTCGCGCGGCCGATGGCGTAGGCCACCTGGACCTCGAGCCGGTCCGCGAGCCCCGCCGCGACGGCGTTCTTCGCGACCCAGCGCAGCGCGTACGCGGCCGAGCGGTCGACCTTGGACGGGTCCTTGCCGCTGAACGCACCACCGCCGTGCCGGGAGGCACCGCCGTACGTGTCGACGATCACCTTGCGCCCGGTGAGCCCGGCGTCGCCCTGCGGCCCGCCGATCTCGAACCGGCCGGTCGGGTTGACGATGACGTCGACGTGCGACGAGTCCAGGTCGACCAGGTCGAGCACCGGGCGGATCACGTGCTCGGTGATCAGCGCCGTGAGCTCGTCGAGCGTGACCGCGGGCGAGTGCTGCGTGGAGAGCACGACCGTCTCGACGGTCTTCGGCACGACACCGTCGTAGCCGACCGTGACCTGGGTCTTGCCGTCCGGGCGGAGGAAGTCGAGCACACCGGTCTTGCGGACCTCGGCCAGCCGCTCCGCCAGGCGGTGCGCGAGCCAGATCGCGACGGGCATGTACTCGGGGGTCTCGTTCGTCGCGAAGCCGAACATGATGCCCTGGTCACCCGCACCCTGGCGGTCGAGCTCGTCGACGCCGGCACCGGACCGGCTGTCGAGCGACTCGTCGACGCCCTGGGCGATGTCCGGCGACTGCGCGCCGATCGACACCTCGACACCGCAGGTCCGGCCGTCGAAGGAGACCTCGGACGAGTCGTACCCGATCCCCGTGATGACGTCGCGGACCAGCTTCGGGATCTCGACGTAGCCCGAGGTCGTGACCTCGCCCGCCACGTGGACGAGCCCGGTCGTGACCATCGTCTCGACCGCGACGCGCGCGTGCGGGTCGACCGCGAGCAGCGCGTCGAGGATCGTGTCCGAGATCTGGTCGCAGATCTTGTCGGGGTGCCCCTCCGTCACCGACTCGGACGTGAAGAGGCGCAGGTTCGTGCCGCTCACCGGGGTCAGTCGGTGGGCTGCTGCTGCTTGGTGACGGTCAGCTTGTCCTCGTTGATCTCGTGCAGAGCAACGGACAGCGGCTTGTCGTCGATCGTCGAGTCGACGAGCGGGCCGACGTTGTCGAAGAGCGAGCCCTCGTGCAGGTCGGCGTAGTAGTCGTTGATCTGCCGTGCGCGCTTCGAGGCGAAGATGACGAGCGCGTACTTCGACTCCACCTTGGCGAGCAGGTCGTCGATGGGCGGGTCGATGATGCCCTGGGGGTTGGCCATGGTGTCTCCTGTCGGCTGCGGATGCGTGGGGCGCGGGTCCGACCGGATCGGACCGCCCGACCGGGGTCGGGCTGCGCGGACGCGGCGCCCCGGGGGCACACGCGCGTGCGCCGTGTCAGGGCGCAGAGAACAAGTCTACGACCTCGCGTGCCGCGGTGCCGACATCCGAGTTCACGATGCGCACGTCGAACTCGTCCTGCGCGGCCAGCTCGACCTTCGCGGTCTCGAGCCGTCTGGCCTGTTCCTCGGCGGACTCGGTGCCGCGGCCGATGAGCCGGCGCACGAGTTCCTCCCACGTCGGCGGCAGCAGGAAGACGAGGACGGCCTCGGGCATGGCGTCGCGGACCTGCCGCGCGCCCTGCAGGTCGATCTCGAGCATCACCTTGTCGCCGGCGTCGAGCGCGCGGTCGATCGGCGGCCGCGGCGTTCCGTACCGGTAGGAGTTGTGCACGACCGCCCACTCGAGCAGCTCGCGGTCGCGGATCATCCGGTCGAACTCGGCGTCGTCGACGAAGTAGTAGTGCACCCCGTCGACCTCGCCCGGGCGGGGCTTGCGGGTCGTCGCCGAGACGCTGAGGTTCACGTCCGGGAAGTGCTCCCGGATGTGCGCGCTCACGGTGCCCTTGCCGACCGCGGTGGGTCCGGCGAGCACGACGAGCTTCGACGCGCCGCGCTTCCGGCCGCGCGCGGCGAGCCAGTCCGCCAGGGCGGTGCGCTGGCGCGTGCCGAGCCCACCGAGGCGCTTCGACGGCGCGATGCGCAGCTCACCCATGACGGCTTCGGCACGCGCGGGACCGATGCCGGACATGCTCGTGAGCAGGTCCCGGACGCGCAGGGACTTCTCGGCGGGCAGGTCCTCGTCGGACCAGGCTGCACGGGCGACCTCGAGGGCACTCCGTTCCCCCGACGCGACCTGCGCCTTCACCGCCGCACGGGCGCGACGTGCGGCCACCGCGGCCCGGGCGGCGGCGACACGGTCGACCTCCGGCGGGTTCCGGTGCGCGGGCAGCTCGGTGCGGTCGGGGGTCTCGGCTGCCGGGGTCGGGGTCGCGGGGGTCTGGTCCGTCACGCGGCGGCTCCGAGCGCGGCATGGATGCGGTCGACGCGGTCCTGCACCAGGGCCGCGACGCCGTCGGGGCCGTCGGTCAGCAGACCGCGGGACTCGTTCACCAGCACCTGCTCGGCCCGCGCGCCGTACCGGGCGCGCAGGTCCTCGATGCGCGCACCCTGGGCGCCGAAGCCCGGAGCGAGCACCGGCGCGTTGCCGATGCTCTCCGCGTCGATGCCGAAGTCGTCGAGGTCGAGGGTGGCGCCGAGCACGAGCCCGACGTCCCCGAGCGGCTGCTCGCCGCCGGTCCGGTTGTCGTCTGCCACCTGCAAGACGATACCGGCCGCGACGGACCGCCCGGCACGCGGCCCCTCGGCGAGCACCGCGGTCTGCAGCACGCGCGCCTCCGGGTTGCTCGTCGCGGCGAGCACGAAGACGCCGGCGTGGTTGCGTCGGGCGACCTCGACGGTACCGGCGAGCGAGCCGTAGCCGAGGTACGGCGACACGGTCATCGCGTCCGCCCGGAACGGGCCGTCCCGGTCGAGCCACGCGAGCGCGTAGTCGTCACCGGTCGAACCGATGTCGCCCCGCTTCACGTCGGCGACGACCAGGAGGCCCGCATCACGCGCCCGACGCAGGGTCGCGTCGAGCGCGCGGTAGCCGGGCACCCCGGCCGCCTCGAAGAAGGCGATCTGCGGCTTCACGATCGCCGCACGGCCGGCGGCCGCGTCGACCAGGGTCGCACCGAAGGCGGTCAGACCCTGCTCGTCGCGGCCGAGCCCCCACGCCGCCAGGGTGGCGGCGTGGGGGTCGATGCCGACGCACAGCGGAGAACGCTCCCCCACGGCGGCGGCGAGCCGGACGCCGAAGGAGGCCGCGCCTCCCGGCTGCACGATCGTCACGTCGGCTGCCGTCACCAGGTCGCGCGCTCGAGCGCGTAGTCCTGCAGGCTGCGGGCGCTGAGCGGCGTGCCGATCGTCTCGATCGCCGCGACCGCCGCGCCGAGCTGCGCGATGGTCGTGAAGAGCGGCTTGTCCGCGGCGACGGTCGCCGCGCGGATCTCGTAGCCGTCCGCACGACCGGCGGCACCGGACGGCGTGTTGATGACGATGTCCACCGCGTCGCGGGCGAGCAGGTCGACGACGCTCTCGCCGCCCTCGCTGTACTTGCCGACCAGGGTGACCTCGATGCCGTTGCGACGCAGGACCTCGGCGGTCCCCTCGGTGGCGGTGATCGTGAACCCGAGCTGCTGCAGGCGGTGCACGGGCAGGACGACCTGACGCTTGTCGGTGTCGGCGACGCTCACGAAGACCGTGCCGCTCGTCGGCAGACCGCCGTACGCGGCGTCCTGCGACTTGAGGAACGCCCGCGGGAAGTCGCGGTCGATGCCCATGACCTCGCCGGTGGAACGCATCTCGGGGCTGAGCACCGAGTCGACGACCTGGCCGTCGTGCGTGCGGAAGCGACGGAAGGGCAGCACGGCCTCCTTCACGGCGACGGGAGCCTGCGGCGGGACCGAGGAACCGTCGCGCTCCGGCAGCAGGCCCTCGGCGACGAGCGCGTCGATCGTGGTGCCGGTCATCACCCGGCTGGCCGCCTTGGCGAGCGGGATGCCGAGCGCCTTCGACACGAACGGGACCGTGCGGCTGGCGCGCGGGTTCGCCTCGAGGACGTAGAGCACGCCCGCGCCGATCGCGAACTGCACGTTGAGCAGCCCCTGCACGCCGATGCCGCGGGCGATCTTCTCCGTTGCCTCGACCACGCCGCGGATCTCCGCCTTGCCGAGGCCGACCGGCGGCAGGGTGCAGGCCGAGTCACCGGAGTGGATCCCGGCCTCCTCGATGTGCTCCATGATGCCGCCGACGTACAGCCGCTCGCCGTCGAAGAGCGCGTCGACGTCGATCTCCACCGCGTCGTCGAGGAACCGGTCGACCAGCAGCGGCAGGTCCGGGCCGATGATCGCCTGGTCGGCCATGCGGTCGAAGTAGTCCGCCAGGGCCGCCGGGTCGTAGACGATCTCCATGCCACGGCCGCCGAGCACGAAGGACGGGCGGACGAGGACCGGGTAGCCGATCTCCTCGGCGACCGCGGTCGCGCTGGCGAGGTCGTGCGCGGTGCCGTTCCGCGGTGCCAGCAGGCCGGCCTGCTCGAGGATCGCGGCGAACTGGCCGCGCTCCTCGGCGGAGTCGATCGCGCTCGGGGTCGTGCCGAGGATCGGGATGCCCGCGGCCTCGAGCGGCTTCGCCAGGCCGAGGGCGGTCTGCCCGCCGAGCTGCACGACGACGCCGACGAGCTCGCCGGACGCGGCCTCGGCCTCGATGACCTCGAGGACGTCCTCGGTGGTGAGCGGCTCGAAGTACAGCCGGTCCGAGGTGTCGTAGTCGGTGGAGACCGTCTCCGGGTTGCAGTTGATCATGATCGTCTCGTACCCGGCGTCCGACAGTGCGAACGAGGCGTGCACGCACGAGTAGTCGAACTCGACACCCTGACCGATGCGGTTCGGGCCGGACCCGAGGATGACGACCTTCCTGCGGTCGCTCGGGGCGACCTCGGTCTCGTTGTCGTACGACGAGTAGTGGTACGGCGTGAGGGCCGGGAACTCGCCGGCGCAGGTGTCGACGGTCTTGAAGACCGGGCGGATGCCTGCGGCGTGCCGTGCGTCGCGGGCCTCCTGCTCGGAGATGCCCCGCAGCGACGCGATCTGGGCGTCGCTGAACCCGTGCTCCTTGGCCCAGCGCAGCGTGTCGGCGTCGAGCGTCTCGGCGGCCCGCACCTCGTCCGCGACCTCGTTGATGAGGACGATCTGGTCGATGAACCAGGGGTCGATCTTCGTGGCCTCGAACACCTCGTCCGCGGTGGCACCGGCGACGAGGGCCTGCTGGACCGTGACGATCCGGCCGTCGGTCGGGGTCTGCGCCTCCTCGAGCAGGGCGTCCTTGTCGAGCTCGGCCGCCGGGGTGTCCCAGTGGAAGCTCGAGCCGCGCTTCTCGAGGGAGCGGAGCGACTTCTGCAGCGCGGTGGCGTAGTTGCGGCCGATGGCCATCGCCTCGCCGACGCTCTTCATGGTCGTGGTGAGCGTCGCGTCGGCGGCCGGGAACTTCTCGAACGCGAACCGCGGGGTCTTCACGACGACGTAGTCGAGCGTCGGCTCGAAGCTCGCCGGGGTCACGCGGGTGATGTCGTTCTCGATCTCGTCGAGGCGGTAGCCGATGGCGAGCTTCGCGGCGATCTTCGCGATCGGGAAGCCGGTCGCCTTCGACGCGAGCGCGGACGACCGCGACACGCGCGGGTTCATCTCGATGACGATCAGTCGGCCGTTCGACGGGTCGACGGCGAACTGGATGTTGCAGCCACCGGTGTCGACACCGACGCGACGGATGATGTCGATGCCGATGTTCCGCATGTTCTGGTACTCGCGGTCGGTCAGCGTCAGCGCGGGGGCGACGGTGATCGAGTCACCCGTGTGGACGCCCACCGGGTCGACGTTCTCGATCGAGCAGATGACGACCGTGTTGTCGAAGTTGTCCCGCATGAGCTCGAGCTCGTACTCCTTCCAGCCGAGGATCGACTCCTCGAGGAGCACCTCGGTGGTCGGGCTGGACTGCAGGCCGTCGCCCACGAAGCGGACGAGTTCTTCCTCGTTGTACGCGAAGCCGGAACCGAGACCGCCCATCGTGAAGGACGGCCGGACGACGAGCGGGTAGCCGAGGTCCTGCGCGTACGCCTTGGCCTCTTCGAGCGTGTGCGCGATGTGGCTCCGTGCCACGTCCGCGCCGGACTCGAGGACGAGCTCCTTGAAGAGCTGGCGGTCCTCGCCGCGCTGGATGGCGTCGACCTTCGCGCCGATGAGTTCGACGTCGTACTTCGCGAGGATGCCCTCGGAGTCGAGCTTGATCGCGGCGTTCAGCGCGGTCTGGCCGCCGAGCGTCGGGAGCACGGCGTCCGGACGCTCGATCCTGATGATCTCCTCGAGGGAGGCGCTCGTGATCGGCTCGATGTAGGTCGCGTCCGCGAAGTCGGGGTCGGTCATGATCGTCGCCGGGTTCGGGTTGACGAGGATGACCCGGACGCCCTCGGCGCGGAGGACCCGGCACGCCTGGGTGCCGGAGTAGTCGAACTCGGCGGCCTGACCGATGACGATCGGACCGGAGCCGATGACGAGGACGGAGTTGATGTCTGCGCGCTTCGGCATCAGTTGCTGCTTTCGTTCTGCGCGGCCGACGCGCCCGCGTCGGTCGTCGGGTCGGCTGCGGGGGTCGTGGCGGTGGCGGTCGCCGGGTCGAGCGGCTTCCCCTCGCGTCGCGCACGGACCAGGTCCGCGAACCGGTCGAACAGGTACATGGAGTCGTGCGGACCGGCCGCCGCCTCGGGGTGGTACTGCACACTGAACGCGGGCACGTCGAGCGCGCGGAGGCCCTCGACGACCTGGTCGTTCAGGGAGTAGTGCGAGACCTCGACCCGGCCGAACCCGGCGGGCGACTCGAGGACCTCGCCCAGGGGCGCGTCGACCGCGAAGCCGTGGTTCTGGCTCGTGATCTCGACCTTGCCGGTGGCGGTGTCGAGCACGGGCTGGTTGATGCCGCGGTGGCCGAACGGCAGCTTGTACGTGCCGAAGCCGAGCGCGCGGCCGAGGAGCTGGTTGCCGAAGCAGATGCCGAAGAACGGGCGGCCGGTCTTCAGGGACGCCTGCAGCAGTTCGACCTGTGCGTCGCTCGCGGCGGGGTCACCGGGGCCGTTCGAGTAGAAGAGCGCATCGGGGTCGAGCTCCTGCAGCGCGGAGGCCGTGATGTCCTGCGGCACGACGTGCACCTCGAACCCGCGCTCGGCGAGGTACCGGGTGGTCGACGCCTTGACGCCGAGGTCGAGCACGGCGAGCCGGCCGATCTGCTCGCCGACCGCGGGGACCACGTAGGTCTCCGGGGTCGACACGATCGACGAGAAGCTCGCTCCGGCCATGCCGGCCTGGTCACGGACGATCTGCAGCTGCTCGTCGGCGGACAGCTCGGCGTCTGCTCCGCTGAACACGCCGCCCTTCATGGCGCCCGCGTCGCGGATGCGGCGCGTGAGTGCACGGGTGTCGATGCCGGAGATACCGACGATCCCGTCGCGCACCAGGTGGTCGTCGAGGGTCGCGTTCGCGCGGTGGTTCGACACGACGCGGCTGGGGTCGCGGACCACGTAGCCGGCGACCCAGATGCGACGGGACTCGGGGTCCTCGTCGTTGACGCCGGTGTTGCCGATGTGCGGCGCGGTCTGCACCACGATCTGACCGGCGTAGGACGGGTCGGTCAGCGTCTCCTGGTAGCCGGTCATGCCGGTGGCGAAGACGACCTCTCCCAGGGATCGGCCTCGGGCGCCGTAGGCCCGTCCGTCGTAGCGGGTGCCGTCCTCGAGGACCAGTACGGCCCGTTCGCGTGTCATCAGTTCGTCCCTTCGCCCGCGGTGTGCGGGTGTTCGTGCGTCGTCGTCAGTCCCTGCAGTGCGGCGAGTGCTGCTGCGCCGCCCTCCGGGAACCGGAAGTAGGTGTCGAGGTCCGTCGCGGCTGCGGCGCCGGTCGCCGTCCATCGCAGACGGACCAGTCCCCCGGGTTCGACCACCCGGTCGATGGCCGCGGTGGCGCGGTCCGCACCGCGGACGTCGGCAGCGGCGATCCAGCGGTCCTCGGCGCCGGCGTGGTGCAGGACCACCCCGGTGTCGTGCACGGTCACGCCGCCGCGGCCCCGGAACCCGAGTCCGCCCGCCGTGATCCGCTCGAGCGGCTGGTCGGCGCGGGTCGTCGCGACGGTGAAGCCGTCCCACGACCCGGCCGCCGGTCCAAGCCCGGTCGGGACCGGGACGGGAGGCACGGCCGCGGTCTGCGCGCGGGTCCGGGTCCGCCAGGTGCGTGCCATGGCGACGAACAGCGCGGCCACCAGGAGCAGGATCACCGCTCCGGTCGTCCAGCGCAGCGCGTCGCCGCTCACCGGGTCACCGCCGGGGTCACGCGGTCGCCGCCTTCGCCGCGCCCGCCGCCGAAGCCGCCGCGGCCACACGCTCGGCGTCGACGAGCGTGCCGTCGAGGAGCGTCGGGTACCCGTGGTGGAACGTCGCGACGACACGACCCGGCAGCCGCATGCCGAGGTACGGCGAGTTCTGCGACTGTCCGGCGAGGTCGTCGACCGAGAACTCCCGCACCGCCGCGGGGTCGTACAGGGTGAGCTCGGCCGGGGCGCCCTCGGCGATGCGCTGACCGTGTCCCTCGACCTGGCCGATCCGGGCGGGGGCCTCGGAGAGCACCCGCGCGACGTCGGCCCAGTCGAGCCGGCCGTCCTCGACCACTGCGGCGTGCACGACGCTCAGCGCGGACTCGAGTCCGACCATGCCGTTCGCGGCGGCCGGCCACTCGCAGCACTTCGCCTCGGCGGTGTGCGGCGCATGGTCCGTCGCGACGATGTCGATCGTGCCGTCGGCGAGTGCGGCGCGCAGGGCGTCGACGTCCTCGCGGGAGCGCAGCGGCGGGTTGACCTTGTACCGGGCGTCGTACCCGGGCGCACCGTCGACCCCGGCGATCAGGTCCTCGGTCAGGACGAGGTGGTGCGGGGTGACCTCGGCCGTGACGTCGATCCCGCGGGACTTCGCCCAGCGGATCACCTCGACGCTGCCGGCGGTGGAGACGTGGCAGACGTGCAGGCGTGCGCCCACGTGGTCGGCGAGCAGCACGTCGCGGGCGATGATCGCCTCCTCCGCGACGGCCGGCCAGCCCGCGAGCCCGAGCTCCGACGACAGCCGGCCCTCGTTCATCTGCGCGCCGATCGTCAGCCGGGGCTCCTGTGCGTGCTGCGCGAGGACGCCGCCGAAGCCCTTGATGTACTCGAGCGCCCGGCGCATGAGCAGCGGGTCGGCGACGCACGAGCCGTCGTCCGAGAAGACCCGGACCCTCGCGCGGCTCGTCGCCATCGCACCGATCTCGGACAGGTGCGTGCCCTGCAGCCCCTGCGACACCGCGCCGATCGGACGCACCGTGACGTACCCGGCGTCGTCCCCGAGCGCCTGCACCTGCTCGACCACACCAGCGGTGTCGGCGACCGGCGACGAGTTCGCCATCGCGTTCACCGCGGTGAAGCCACCGGCGGCGGCTGCGCGCGATCCGGTGAGCACCGTCTCCGACTCCTCGAAGCCGGGCTCGCGCAGGTGCGTGTGGAGGTCCACGAGACCGGGTAGGGCGATCAGGCCGTCCGCGTCGACGACCGTGGCGCCGGCCGCGTCGAGACCGGAGCCGACCGCGGTGATGCGCCGTCCCTCCAGACGGATGTCGGCTCGCGAGCCGTCGACCAGCTGCGCGCCGCGTATCAGGTGGGCGGTCATGCGACGGACTCCTTCGGTTCGTGCTCGCCGGTCAGGGCGAGGTACAGGACGGCCATGCGGACCGACACACCGTTGGCGACCTGCTCGACGACCGTCGAGCGCGGGTCGTCCGCAGCGACGCCGGCGATCTCGAGGCCGCGGTTCATCGGCCCCGGGTGCATGATCAGCGTCCGGTCGGACAGGCCGGCCGCGCGTGCGGCGGTGAGTCCGAAGTGGCGGGTGTACTCGCGGGGGTTCGGGAAGAACGCGTCGTTCATCCGCTCCTGCTGGATGCGCAGGAGCATCACGACGTCCGGGTCCTCGGCGAGGGCCACGTCGAGGTCGTGGTGCACGGCGGCACCGAACGGGCGGTCCACCGCGGGGAGCAGGGTCGGCGGGGCCGCGAAGGTGACCTCGGCGCCGAGCGTACGGAGCAGCCAGGCGTTGCTCCGGGCGACGCGGCTGTGCAGGACGTCGCCGACGATCGTCACCCGGACGCCGTCGAGTGCCTTGCCGCGGCTGGCCTCGCCGTGCAGGCGACGCCGCATCGTGAAGGCGTCGAGCAGGGCCTGCGTCGGGTGCTCGTGCGTGCCGTCGCCGGCGTTGACGACCGGGACGTCGATCCAGTCGGCCTCGGCCAGGACCCGCGGGGCGCCCGATGCCGGGTGCCGCATGACGATGCCGTCGATGCCCATCGCGCCGAGGGTCTGCACGGTGTCCTTGAGCGACTCGCCCTTGGAGACGCTGGAGCCCTTCGCCGCGAAGTTGATGACGTCGGCGGACAGGCGCTTGGCGGCGGCCTCGAAGGAGATGCGGGTCCGGGTGGAGTCCTCGAAGAAGAGGTTCACGACGGTCTTGCCGCGCAGTGCGGGGAGCTTCCGGACCTCGCGGGTGTTGACCTCGGCCATCTCCTCGGCGACGTCGAGGATCCGGACGGCCTGGTCGCGGGACAGGTCGGCGGTGGAGAGGAGGTGCTTCACGCCGTCCCTCCCTGCTCGGTCGGCTGCTGCGACCGCCGGGTGTCCCCCTGCTGCGCGTCGGGCTGCTCGATGACGACCTCGTCGGTGCCGTCGGTCTCCGTCAGGCGCAGCGTGACCCGCTCGTCGGAGGCGGTCGGCAGGTTCTTGCCGACGTGGTCCGCACGGATCGGCAGCTCGCGGTGTCCCCGGTCCACGAGCACCGCGAGACGGACGGCACGCGGCCGGCCGATCCCCTGCAGCGCGTCGAGCGCTGCGCGGACCGTGCGCCCGGAGAAGAGCACGTCGTCGACGAGCACGACGACCCTGCCGTCGATGCCGCTCGTCGGGATCGTCGTCCGGTGCGGCGCGCGACCGATGCCGTGGCCGAGGTCGTCCCGGTGCATGGTGACGTCGAGTGTCCCGAGCCGCTGGTCGCGCTGCGCCGCCCACTCGGGGTCGATGTCGGCCAGGATGCGGTCGAGCCGCTCGGCCAGGACGGCACCCCGCGTCGGGATGCCCAGGAGCACGAGGTCCGAGGCGCCGTGGTTGGCCTCGAGGATCTCGTGCGCGATGCGTGTCAGAGCACGCGTGATGTCGGGGTGCTGCAGGACCGTTCTGGTGCCCACGCCGACCTCCTTCCCCGCCTCACCGGACGGACTTAAAGGATGCTGACGTGGACAACCCTACTCGGACTCCTGGTCCCCCGCGACAGTCCGACCGGACGGTGCGGCGGCCTGCGCAGCGCCCGCTCCGGACGGTGCGGCGGCCTGTCCGGTGCTCCGGGCGGACGGTGCACGGCCGCCCGCCACGGCCCCGAGGACACCGTTCACGAAGCCGGCCGAGTCGTCCGTCGAGAGCGACTGCGCGAGCTCGACCGCCTCGGCGATCGCGACGGCGTCCGGGACCTCCGGGTTGTACCGGAGCTCCCAGACACCCATCCGCAGGATGCAGCGGTCGAGCACCGGCATGCGGGCGATGGACCAGCCCTGCGCGTGCTCGACGATCACCTTGTCGATCGCCGCGCGGTCGTCGTCGACACCGGTGACGATCTGCCGGGCGTAGTCCCAGCTCGAGGCACGCTCGGGCTGGTCCAGGTGCCGCACCGTCTCGGTGGCCAGCACGTCCGCGATCGGGAGCTCACGCACCTCGGCGACGTACAGCATGTCGAGGGCGCGCTTGCGGGCCTTCGAACGAGCACTCATGTGGCGGACGCCTAGTTGTTGACGCGGCCGAGGAAGCTGCCGTCGCGCGTGTCGATCTTCACGGTGGTGCCGTTCTCCAGGTACAGCGGCACCTGGATGCGGTGGCCGGTCGCGATGATCGTCGCGTCCTTCGTGCCGCCGGAGGAACGGTCGCCCTGCAGGCCCGGCTCGGTCTCGACCTCGGTGACGATCGACGTCGGGAGCTCGATGTAGAGCGGGTTGCCCTCGTTCATCGCGATGGTGACCATGGCGGACTCGAGCAGGTAGTTCTTGGCGTCGCCGACGACGGTCTCCGACACGGGGACCTGGTCGTAGGTGTCGGTGTCCATGAACACGTACGACTCGCCGTCCTGGTACAGGTACTGGTAGTCGCGACGGTCCACGGTCGCGGTGTCGATCTTCGCACCGGCGTTGAACGTACGGTCGACGACCTTGCCCGAGACGACGTTCTTGAGCTTGGTGCGGACGAAGGCGCCGCCCTTGCCCGGCTTCACGTGCTGGAACTCGACGACCGACCAGAGCTGCCCGTCGATGATGAGAACGGCGCCGTTCTTGATGTCAGTGGTACTCGCCATGGGTCTTCCGTTCGATGGTGTTGTGAAGGTCTCCCGGACGTGCGTCCGGTCCCGGCGACGACGGGGTGTGCCCGCGCCGACGCCCCGACGAGTGTAGCGGACGAGGACCGTCGGACCGGGTTCACCGCCGCCGTCGCGCCCGCCACGCGTCGACCGCGGCCCAGACCAGCAGCACCACGGCGGTCCCGCCCAGGATCCCACCGGCCGCACCGGTGGAGAGCACCGCCGTCGGTCGCGCCGGCGAGGCGAGGTACACGATCGCCAGCACCCCGGCCCCGGCTCCGAGCAGCACGAGCAGGACGCGCCGGACGAGTCCGGAGACCACCTCGCGGTCGCGCCGGTCCGAGAACAGCCGGATGTTCACCGCGAGCTTGCCGGTCTCGAGCGCCTCGGTGATCCGGTCGACCCGTCGGGGCAGCTTCCGCGCGGCCGACACCACCCCGAACAGCTCGCGGACCGCGAGGTCCCGCACGGCCCTCGGCCGCAGCTGGTCGCGGATCTGCTGCCGGGCCAGGTCGCGGGACTCCTCGAGCAGGTCGAACGACGGTGCGAGGCTCCGCAGGGTGCCCTCGAAGATCGCCAGCGCACGGGCTGCAGCGACGAAGTCCGGCGGCGGCTTGAGCCGGTATCGCCCGAACACGGCGACGGCGTCGTCGACGGTCTCGACGCCGATCCGCGCCCCCGGCCCGAGCTCGTCCGCCACGAACGCCGCGATGTCCCGACGGAAGTCCGGTTCGTCCTCGGCGTCGCGCACGGGCGCCATCCGCATCACCGCATCGGCGATCCGCTCCGTGTCGTCCTGGATGTAGCCGGCGAGCAGGTCCTGGACGGTGCCGCGCAGACCCGGGTCGAGTCGCCCGACGGACCCGAAGTCGATCAGGGCCGGCCGGCCGTCCGGCAGCAGCACGACGTTCCCCGGGTGCAGGTCGGCGTGGTAGATCCCGTCGAAGACGATCTGCCGGAGGAAGGCGTCGAGCACGGCACGCATCGGGGTGTCGAGGTCCTGTCCGGTGCCTGCTGCCCGCAGTGCGCTGAGCGTCTCCCCCTCGAGGAACTCCATCACCATCACCCGACGCCCGGAGAGGTCGCGGTACGGCTCCGGGTAGGCGACCGCGTCGGGCCGGGCGCTCCGCGCCTGTGCCGTACGGAGGGCGGTCAGGTTCCGCATCTCCGACGTGAAGTCGACCTGCCGCACCAGGTCGTCGGCGTACTGCTGCGCGACGTCGGCGACCCCGACCTGTCGGGCCTCGGTGCTCGTCCGCGCGAGGAACCGGACCACTCGCAGTGCGATGTCGACGTCGCGGCGGACCGCGGCGTCGATGCCGGGTCGTTGGACCTTCACCGCGACGACCGTGCCGTCGCGCAGGGTCGCGCGGTGCACCTGCGCGATCGACGCCGCGGCCACCGGCTCGGCGTCGAACGACGCGAACACCTCGCCGACGGGCGCCCCCAGCTCCTCCTCGACGAGCACGGCGACCTCGGCCGGGTCGGCGGGGCGGACGCTCCGCTGCAGGTGTGCGAGCCCCTCGGTCCACTCGTCCGGCAGCAGGTCGTCGCGGGTCGACAGGAGCTGTCCCATCTTCACGAAGCCGCCACCCGCCTCCTCGAGGGCACGGCGCAGGTGCTCGGCCTGCCGTCGGCGCAGGTCCGACGTCTCCGGGTCACGGGTGAAGTCGAGCCGACGGAAGGGCACGAGCTCGTGGCGGCGGGCGATCGACAGCAGCTCGGCGAAGCGACGGGCGCGGGAGCGCAGGCTGCCGACGGCGACGTCCTGCTGGCCGAGGTCGCTCAGGCGGGGCGGGGTGGGCACCGGACCAGTCTGCTCCCCGGCCATGCGGACCCGCTCCGCTCCTGCACAGTCGGGAGGCGCGGCGCACCGTCCACAGGTCGGCTCATCCACCGCATCCGGCCGGGTTCACTGCGAGACGCTCCTCACATGGACACCGCACTGGTCACCACGGTGATCGCGGCCGCCGCGTCGATCGCGGCCGCCGTCGTCAGTTGGTTCGGCGCGTTCCAGGCGAGGCGCACCGCGGTGCGGCACCACGCCTGGGAACGCTTCACCTGGGCGCTCCGACAACGTCCCGGGGACCGTGCACACGACATCTCGATCGCTGTGCTGAGGAACCTCGCGACCGTAGCGTGGTGGCCGAAGGCCGACCGGCGGCTGGCGCACCGCGCACTACGAGGCCGCTCGGATCCCGGCCAGCGATCGGACGGATCGACAGGAGGAGACCTCGGATGATGCGGATCTTCAAGCCACTGCCCGACGCGCTCGACCCCGATCGCGACGGAGACGAGTACTGGGCGTGGGAGAACGGCGCAACGGTCGACGAGTTCCGCGAATGGGAACGCACGGGCGTGCTCACGCTCTCCATGCGTCTGAAGTGGTGGTGGCGTCGGACCCGCCCGACCCTCCGCTAGACGCCGACCTCTTGGTAGGCGGTGAACAGCAGGTGGTCCTCGGGGCCCTCGAGCGTCACGGGCTTGCCGACCCCGTCGAGGATGATGAACCGGAGCATGCCCGCACGGGCCTTCTTGTCGCGGCGCATCGTCGCGAGCAGGCCCTCCCACCGTCCGATCCCGTAGGTCGTCGGGAGCTCCAACGACGCGAGGATCGACCGGTGCCGGTCGACGGTCGCGTCGTCGAGGTGCCCCGTGAGTCGGGCGAGTTCCGCGGCGAACACCATGCCCACGGACACCGCCGCACCGTGCCGCCACTGGTAGCGCTCGGCGTGCTCGATCGCGTGACCGAGGGTGTGCCCGTAGTTCAGGATCTCCCGGCGGCCCTGCTCGGTGAAGTCCTCGGAGACGACCTCGGCCTTCAGCGCGATCGCGAGCTCGACCACGCGGCGGAACTCCGGCGTCGTCGGGTCGGTGACGCGGTCGACGTCGGCCTCGATGACGTCCAGGATCTCGGGGACGGCGATGAACCCGGCCTTCACGATCTCGGCGAACCCGGTGAGCACGTCGTTGCGGGGCAGCGTCCGGACCAGGTCGAGGTCGGCGACCACGGCGCGCGGGTGGTGGAACGCCCCGACCAGGTTCTTGCCCTCGTTGGTGTTGATCCCGGTCTTCCCGCCGACACTCGCATCGACCAGTCCGAGCACGCTCGTCGGCATCGCCAGGAACGGCACGCCGCGGAGCCACGTCGCGGCGACGAACCCCGCGAGGTCGGTGACGGCTCCCCCGCCGAGGCCGATGACGGCGTCGGTCCGGGTGAAGTCCGCCTGGCCCATGACCTGCCAGCAGAACGCCGCGACCTCGACGCGCTTGGCGGCCTCGGCGTCGGGCACCTCGGCGATGAGCGCGTCGAGACCGGCGTCGACCAGGACGGCACGCAGTTCGTTCGCCCGGGCGCCGAGTGTCGGTGCGTGCACGATGAGCACCTTCGCCACGCGGGGCCCGAGCAGCGCCGGGACCGAGCCGAAGAGGTCGTTGCCGACCACGACGACGGACCCGCCCTCGCCGCCGACGCGGATCTCGGTGGTGCCCTCGGGCAGGTTCGTCGCGGTCACGGTGTCCCTCCGGTGGTGTGCTCCTCGTCGGAGCCGGTCTGCTGCTCGGTCACCCACGCCACGACGTCGCGGACGACGTGCGACATCGGGCGCCGCGAGGTGTCGAACGTCGCGTGCGCGAGCTCCGCGTACGTGGCCGCCCGTGCGTCGGCGATGGTCTGCCAGGCGTCGATCCCGCCCTGTGCCAGCAGCGGCCGGTCGCTCCCGGCGATCCGGGCGGCGACGGCCTCGGGTGACACCGTGAGCAGCACGATGCGCGCGCCGCGCAGGGCGGCGCGGGTGTCGGGGTGCGTGACGGCTCCGCCGCCGACCGAGACGACGCCTCCGGTCGCGACGGCCTCCCGGACGGCCTCGGCCTCGAGCATGCGGAAGGCCGCCTCACCGCGATCGGCGAAGATCCCGGGGATGGGACCGTGCGTCCGGGCGATGATCCGGTCGGTGTCGGTGAAGGGCACGCCGAGCGCCTTCGCGACGCGCTTGCCGACGCTCGACTTGCCCGCACCCATCGGTCCGATCACGACGACCGGCGCGTCGAGCCGCGCAGTCGGAGCGGGGACGGACGCGGGGGCGCCGCTCACCGGACCGACGACGGCTCCGCCGCCAGGGGCTCCGCCCCGTCCGTCCGGCGGGTGCGCAGGGTCTCCGGGAGCGCGGCGAGGTAGGCGTCGAGGTTGCGCTTGGTCTCGGTCAGGCTGTCGCCGCCGAACTTCTCGAGCACGGCGTCGGCGAGCACGAGCGCGACCATCGCCTCGGCCACGACGCCCGAGGCCGGGACGGCGCAGACGTCGCTGCGCTGGTGGTGGGCCGCGGCGTCCTCGCCGGTGGCCACGTCGATGGTGTGCAGCGCGTGCGGCACGGTCGCGATCGGCTTCATGCCCGCGCGGACACGGAGCACGGTGCCGGTGGACATGCCGCCCTCGGTCCCCCCGGCACGATCGCTCGTCCGGACGATCTCGCCGTCCTCGCGGTACAGCTCGTCGTGGGCCTCGGACCCGCGGCGTGCGGCGGTGGCGAAGCCGTCGCCGACCTCGACGCCCTTGATCGCCTGGATGCCCATGATCGCGGCGGCGAGCCGGGCGTCGAGACGACGGTCCCAGTGCACGTGCGAGCCGAGCCCCGGCGGGACGCCGTAGAACAGCACCTCGACGACGCCGCCCAGGGTGTCGCCGTCCTTCTTCGCGGCCTCGACCTCGGTGACCATCCGTGCGGAGGTCTCGGGATCGGCGCAGCGGAGCTGGTCCTCGTCGAGGCGGTCGACGTCGTCCGGCAGGGGCAGCGGGGTGCCGTCCGGTACGCGGACGGTCCCGACCTGCAGCGTGTGGGCGACGGACCGGATGCCGAGCTCGGCCAGGAAGGACTTCGCGACCGCGCCGAGGGCGACCCGTGCCGCGGTCTCGCGGGCGGACGCGCGCTCGAGGATCGGCCGTGCCTCGTCGAAGCCGTACTTCTGCATGCCGACCAGGTCGGCGTGACCGGGTCGCGGCCGGGTCAGGGGCGCGCTGCGGCCGCGGGACATCTCGGTGGACTCGATCGGCTCGGGGTTCATCACCTCGACCCACTTCGGCCACTCGGTGTTCCCGATGCGGATGGCGATCGGGCTGCCGAGGGAGTACCCGTGGCGCACGCCCCCGGAGACGTGGAGCTCGTCCTGCTCGAACTTCATGCGCGACCCACGCCCGTAGCCGAGCTTCCGTCGCGCGAGGTCGGTGCGGATGGACTCGAACGACACCGGGACGCCGGCGGGCAGGCCCTCGAGCATCGCGATGAGTTCGGGTCCGTGGGACTCACCAGCGGTCAACCAACGAAGCATGTCGACCATCCTCCCACAGGGTCCGGTCGTGCGACGCGACCGGACCCCAGCGGGCCTACTGGTACTCGGGGTGTGCCCGGAGCCAGGCCTGGAACTGCTTCACGGCGACCTGGTGCTCCGCGTACGTGTCCGAGAAGACGGTCTCCCCCGTGTCGAGGTCCACCGTCACGAAGTACAGCCACTTCCCGTCGGCCATGTTCGTCACGGCCTTGATGGCCACGTCGCCGGGGTTCGAGATCGGCGCCGGCGGCAGCCCCTTGTGCACGTACGTGTTGTACGGGTTCCCGGCGTCGGCACGCTCGGCGTCCGTCGTGGTCACCTTGTGCGTGTTGCCCGTCCCGTAGGCGACGGTCGCGTCCGACTGCAGCGGCATGTCGATGTCGAGCCGGTTCTGGAACACGCGGGCGACCTTCGGGTAGTCGGCGGCGAGACCGGCCTCCTTCTGCACGAGCGACGCGAAGACGACCACGCGCTCCTGGTCGGCCTCGGCGACGCCAGCGGCCGCCAGGTGCTCCTTCATGGTGTCCACCATCGACTGGAAGTACTGCTCGGCGGTCCACCCGGGGTTGATCGGGTAGGTCGCCGGGAAGAGCCAGCCCTCGAGCGTCGTCGTCCCCGCGGGCAGGCCGTACGCCTGCACGTCCTTCGCGGCTGCGGTCACCTCGGCCTCGGACAGACCCGCCTTCGACACCATGCCCGCCTCGATGTCCTGCAGCGCGGTCCCCTCGGGGATCACGATCGAGGCCTGGACGCGGTTGTCGGAGTCCTTGAGCGCGGCCAGGGCCGCCTTCGAGCTCATCTCCTTCTTCAGCTCGTACGACCCTGGCTGGAACGAGACGTCCGGCGAGGTCAGCAGCAGCTTGTAGAAGACCTTCGAGCTCTTCACGACCCCGCTGCGCTGCAGGGTCTTGGCGACGTCCTCGCCGATGTCGCCCTGCTTGATGGTGATCGTCACCTTGCTCGTGCCGTCGCCCGTGTAGTCGTCGGGCTCGCTCGACCCGCCGATCGCGCTGACCAGCTGCTGCACCTTGGGTGCGGCGAACGCGTACGCACCGACGCCGCCGACCAGGACGAGCGCGACGATCACGATCCCGGCGATCAGCGGTCCGCGACGCCGCCTCGGTCGCGGTTCGCGGGGCGGCCGGGAGGCTCCACCGCCTCCGCCCCCTCGCCCACGTCCGCCTCCGGTCCCGCCGACGCCGTGGTCGCCCCCGGCAGGTCCGCTCGCGGCAGCAGCGGCCCCGCTCGCAGCGGCCGGCGGTCCGGCGGGACCGCTCGCGCCCCGCGCCTCCGGGTCCTGTCGAGCACCGGCGCGGGCCTCGCGCACGGCCTGCGCGTCCGGCGCCCGGAGCTCGCCCGTGAGCAGCGCGCGGACGTCCGGGTGGAGCTCGTCGTCCGAGCGTGCGACCGGAGCGTCCGCCGGGGAAGTCGGTCGCGCCGCGGCCGACTCCGACCCCCACGCACGCGGACCGGGCTCCGCGGCGGCGGCACCGTCGGGCTCCTCAGCCGGAGCCGAGACCGGGCGCGCGGACTCCGCAGCCTCGGCAGCGCGTGCCTCGCGGCGGGACATCGGTCGGTCGGGCTCCGCGGCGGGTTCGGTCGTCCGCCGTCGCCGCCCGGCGTCGTCGCCGGGCGCGATGATCGCGTCCCAGTCCAGGTCGTCTGCCAAGGGATCCTCGGTCTCTCGGGTCGGGGGGCTCCACCTGGGCCCCGTCGGTCCGGGGACGACGGTCTCCCGACCCGTCCCGGGGCCGGTCGGTCAGGGGAGCGTTGCGCCGGGAGCGGCGCTGGACGCACGCTCGTGGTCGAGCGCGTGTTGCAGGATGATAACAGCGGCCGCTTGATCGATCACGGCCCGGGACTTCTTCGTGTTCCTGCCGGCCTGGTGCAGACCGCGCTGCGCCGTCACCGTCGACAGCCGCTCGTCGACCAGCCGGACCGGCCGGTGCTGGGCCAGCAGCTCCGCGAACGCCCTGGCGTCCGCGGTCGACGGGGTGTCGTCGCCGGACATCGACAGCGGCAACCCGACGACGATCTCGATCGCGTCGTACTCGTCGGCGAGCTCGACGATCCGACGGACGTCGGCCGCCTGCGCCCGCGCCACCGTCTCGACCGGGGTGGCCAGCAGGCCGTCCCGGTCGCAGACTGCGACGCCGATGCGGGCCTTGCCGACGTCGACCCCGAGGCGGCGCCCCGGACGGATCGGCACGCTCAGCCCGCCAGTCGCGCGGTCACGGCGCGCAGAGCCGCGGGCAGTGCCGCCGCGTCCGTACCACCGCCCTGGGCGAGGTCCGGCTTGCCGCCACCGCCGCCGCCGAGCACACCGGCGGCCTCCTTGGCCAGCGGTCCCGCCTGCACACCGGCAGCCCGGGCCGCGTCGTTGGTCGCCACGATGACCACGGGCTTGCCGTTGACCACGGCGCCGAGGACCACGACCGCGGCCCCGTCACCCAGCTGCCCGCGCACGCCGGTCGCCAGGGAGCGCAGGTCGTCGCCGGACTGCAGCCCGTCGACCGTCTCGGCGACGACGGTCACGGCGCCGACGGTCGCGGCCTGCCGTGCGATCGACGGCACCCGCTGCTGCAGGTTCGCCGACTCGAACTCGGCGATCCGCTTCTGCGCGGTGCGGAGGTCCTCCATCAGGCCCTGCACGCGGGTCGGCAGGTCCTCGCGGGGGGCCTTCAGGGCGGTCGAGAGCTGCGACACGATCGTCCGCTCGACGGCGAGGTCCCGGAAGCCCTCGAGCCCGACGAGCGCCTCGACGCGGCGGTTGGTCGAACCGACGCTCGACTCCCCCACCAGGTTCACGAGACCGACCTGCGCGCTGGAGGCCACGTGCGTGCCACCGCAGAGCTCCCGCGACCACGGGCCGCCGATGTCGACCATGCGGACCTCGGCCCCGTACTTCTCGCCGAAGAGCGCCTGCGCGCCGAGGGCCTTCGCCTCGTCGAGCGGGAGCACACGGGTCTGCACGGCGAGGTCGGAGCGGATCGCGGCGTTCACGACCTCCTCGATCTCGGAGCGGGTGGCGCCGGAGACGGGCTGCGACCACGAGAAGTCGAGGCGCATGTAGCCGGACTTGTTGTACGAGCCGGCCTGGAGTGCCTCCGGACCGAGCACGTCGCGCAGTGCCGCGTTCACGAGGTGCGTCGCAGAGTGCGCCTGGGTCGCCCCGCGGCGGTACTCGGCGTCGACGACCGTCGTGGCCGCGTCGCCGACGCCCACCTCACCCGAGCGGACCTGGACCGTGTGGCTCCAGAGGCCCGCGACGGGGCGCTGCACGTCGAGCACCTCGAGGTCGAAGCCGTTGCCGACGATCGAGCCCTGGTCGGCGTCCTGACCACCGGACTCGGCGTACAGCGACGTCTCGCCGAGGATGACCTCGGCGATGTCCCCGGCCACGGCGCGGTCGACGCTGACACCGCCCACGATGATCCCGAGCACGGCGGACTCGGCCTCGAGCGCGTCGTAGCCCAGGAAGACCGTCTCGCCCTGCGCGCGGAACGCGCTGTAGACGCTGAGGTCGGCGAGGGCGGTCTTCTTGCTCTTCGCGTCGGCCTTCGCCCGGGCACGCTGCTCCGACATCAGGGTCTCGAACGCACCGCGGTCGACGCGGACGCCGGCCTCCTCCGCCATCTCCATCGTCAGGTCGATCGGGAAGCCGAAGGTGTCGTGCAGCAGGAACGCCGTGTCGCCGCCGATCGCCGGGGCGCCGTCCTGCTTCGCCCGCTCGACCGCGACGTCGAGGATCGTCGTGCCCTGTGCCAGCGTGCGCAGGAACGTCTCCTCCTCCGCGAAGGCGATCCGGGCGATGCGGTCGAAGTCGCTCGCGACCTCCGGGTACGCCTCCCGCATGGCGTCGCGCGACGCCGGGAAGAGCTGCGGGAGGGTCGCGCCCTCGACGCCGAGCAGGCGCATGGCCCGGACGGTGCGACGGAGCAGACGACGGAGGATGTAGCCACGACCCTCGTTCGACGGGGTGACACCGTCCGCGATGAGCATGAGCGAGGAGCGGACGTGGTCGGCGATGACACGCATCCGGACGTCGTCCTCGTGCACGGCGCCGTACCGACGACCGGAGATGCGCGCGGCCTCGTCGAGGACCGGGCGCACCTGGTCGATCTCGTACATGTTGTCGACGCCCTGCTTGATGAAGGCGACGCGCTCGAGCCCCATGCCGGTGTCGATGTTCTTGTTCGGCAGTTCGCCCGTGATCGTGAAGTCGTACTTCGACCGCACGTCGGCGATCTGGTACTGCATGAAGACCAGGTTCCAGATCTCCACGTAGCGGTCGTCGTCGGTCGCGGGGCCACCGTCGACGCCGTACTCGGGACCACGGTCGAAGAAGATCTCCGAGCACGGTCCCGCGGGACCGGGCTGGCCGGTGGACCAGTAGTTCGTGTCCTTGCCGAGGCGCTGGATGCGGTCGTCCGGCAGCGACGAGTGCTGCTTCCAGAAGGCGATCGCCTCGTCGTCGTCCTCGTACACGGTGACCCACAGGTCGTCGGCGGAGAACCCGAGGCCGCCGTCCGCCTCCGCGGTGGTCAGGAACTCCCAGGCGTACTGGATCGCCTGCTCCTTGAAGTAGTCCCCGAACGAGAAGTTGCCGTTCATCTGGAAGAACGTGCCGTGGCGAGGGGTCTTGCCGACCTCCTCGATGTCGTTCGTGCGGATGCACTTCTGCACACTGGTCGCACGCGGGTACGGCGCGGGGATCAGCCCGGTCAGGTACGGGATGAACGGGACCATGCCGGCGACCGTGAAGAGCAGCGACGGGTCGTCCGAGACGAGCGACGCGGACGGGACGACGGTGTGTCCGCGGTCACCGAAGAACTGGAGCCAACGGCGGCGGATCTCTGCGGTCTGCATGGTGCTTCCTGATTCAGGTCGGCGGAGGGTGCGTGGGAGCCGGGGCGCGGGAACGCTCAGGCGTCGTTGCGGAGTTCGGCCTCGCGGGAGCGGTACCCGTCGGCCACGGCGTCGGTGAACGCCTTCGTCCGGGCGTCGACGTCCGCGAAGAGCCGTGCGCCACCGGGCGTGTGCGCGATCCGGTGCGCGGCGGCGAACCCGATGACGACGCCGACGGCGACGAAGAACAGCTGCTTCACGGTGCCTCTCCCTCTCGCGCACGCGAGCGGTGCGTGCCCGAACGAGTGTAGTGGCGCGGGGCGGCCGGGACGCCGAACGGCGGGCCGTCCTCCTGAGAGGACGACCCGCCGTTCGGGTGTGATCCGTGGATCAGCGAGCTGCGTAGTACTCGACGACGAGCTGCACTTCACAGGTCACGGGGACCTCGGCGCGCTTCGGGCGACGGACCAGGCGGGCCTGGAGCTTGTCGATCTCGACCTCGAGGTAGCCCGGGACCTTCGGCAGGACTTCCTGGTGCCCACCGGCGGCGGCGACCTGGAAGGGCTCGAGGGACTCGGAGCGCTGCTTCACGTGGATGAGCTGCCCCTCCTTCACGCGGAAGGACGGACGGTCGACGAGCTTGCCGTCGACCAGGATGTGGCGGTGCACGATCAGCTGACGGGCCTGCGCGGTGGTGCGGGCGAAGCCGGCACGCAGCACGAGGGCGTCGAGGCGCTGCTCGAGGAGCTCGACGAGGTTCTCACCCGTCAGGCCCTTCGTCTTGCGGGCCTCTTCGAAGACGATGCGGAGCTGCTTCTCGCGGATGCCGTACTGGGCGCGCAGACGCTGCTTCTCACGGAGGCGGACGGCGTAGTCGCTGTCCGCACGACGGCGGGTGCGGCCGTGCTCACCGGGGCCGTAGGGGCGCTTCTCGAGGTACCGGGCCGCCTTCGGCGTCAGCGGGATGCCGAGCGCGCGCGAGAGGCGGGTCTTGCTGCGGGTGCGTGACTTGGTAGACACAGGGTCCTTTTCTCTGTCTGAACTGAATGACTCGCCGGGCACGCGACCGACCGCGGGCGACGGGCGCACGTGGGTGGTCGATCCCGACGACGGGATCCAGAGGGATGAGCCTGTGGGATCGGACGGCTACAGTCCGAACCTCTGCCCCCGTCCCACCGGGGTGGGACTCTGTCCTCGGCGCAGCCGCACGCGAGGACCAGGACGTAGGCCCGTCAACGATAGCAGCATCGGGACGCCGGGTGAAGCACCGGGCTCACTCGCCGCGTGTGATCCTCCGGAGTCGTTCGAGCCGGGGACCGACCTCGCGCTCGTACCCGTTCCCGGTCGGCGTGTAGTACTCCGTGCCCTCGAGCGCGTCGGGGAGGTACTGCTGGCGGGCGACCCCGTGCTCGGCGTCGTGCGAGTAGACGTAGCCCTTGCCGTGCCCGAGCCGCTTCGCGCCCGGGTAGTGCGCGTCGCGGAGGTGCACCGGGACGACGCCCATCCGCCCGGCCTTGACGTCCGCGACCGCCGCGTTGACCCCGTTGTAGGACGCGTTCGACTTCGGCGCGGTCGCGAGGTAGACGACGGCCTCGGCCAGGGGGATGCGCCCCTCGGGCATCCCGATGAGCTGCACCGCCTGCGCGGCGGCGACGGCGATCGGCAGGGCCTGCGGGTCCGCCATGCCGATGTCCTCGGACGCCGAGATGATGATCCGGCGGGCGATGAACCGCGGGTCCTCGCCCGCCTCGATCATCCGCGCGAGGTAGTGCAGCGCCGCGTCGACGTCGCTCCCCCGCACGGACTTGATGAAGGCGCTGATGACGTCGTAGTGCTCGTCGCCCTGCCGGTCGTACCGCAGCAGCGCCCGGTCGACGGCTGCGGCGACGGTGTCGGCATCGACCAGCGGGACCGTCGCGACGTCGTCGAGCGGGACCTCGTCGTCGTCCGGGTCCGTGGCCGCTGCGGCGATCGCGGAGGACGCCGCGGCCTCGAGCGCGGTGAGCGCCCGGCGGGCGTCGCCGGAGGACAGTCGGACGATCGCCGCCCGGGCGTCGTCACCGAGGACGACCGAGCCGCCGAGACCGCGCGGGTCCTCGACCGCCCGGTCGACGAGCATGCCGAGGTCCTCGTCGGTCAGTGGCTTGAGCGTCAGCAGGAGGGAACGTGAGAGCAGTGGCGAGATCACCGAGAACGACGGGTTCTCGGTCGTCGCTGCGATGAGGATCACCCACCCGTTCTCGACGCCGGGCAGCAGGGCGTCCTGCTGGGCCTTGCTGAACCGGTGGATCTCGTCGAGGAACAGCACGGTGGTCGAGCCGTACAGGTCGCGGTGCGTCAGGGCCTTCTCCATGACCTCGCGCACGTCCTTCACGCCGGCCGTCACGGCGGAGAGCTCGACGAACTCGCGACCGGACTGCCGGGCGATCGCCTGGGCCAGGGTCGTCTTGCCGGTGCCGGGCGGACCCCAGAGGATCACGGAGACCCCGCCGGGGTTCTCGCGCGTGCCGGTGGCGAGCTGCACCAGCGGGCTGCCGCGCCCGAGCAGGTGCTGCTGCCCCGCGACCTCGTCGAGGCTCGTCGGCCGCATCCGCACCGCCAGCGGGACGGACCCCTGAGCCAACCCGGCGCGACCACCCGTCGTGGGCGCGCGCATGCCCGATCGATCCGCTGCCATGCTCCGATCGTAGGCCGCACCACCGACGTGCTGCGTGCCTCCAGGCCGGCGCCGCCCCTCGGTCCGCTACGCTCGTCGGCACAGTCGACGAGAGGTCCGATCAGCACCGTGGCACCGAAGAACCAGGCGCGCGACAACCGCGAGGCGCGTGAGCGGCTCCGTCTGTACCAGGCCCGACAGGGCCTGCACGACCGGCAGCGACGCCGGCGGGTGCGGGACGACGTCGTCGGTGTGGGGGTGCTCGTCCTGGTCGCGGCCCTGGCCACCGGGTCGCAGCTCGCCTTCGCCGGGTCGCAGGCCGGGAGCGCACCGGACGCCAGCGCGAGCGCGTCGTCCACCCCGACCCCCTCGGCGAGTGCGACGGCCGGCAACACCGGGACGGTGCCGAGCAAGAACATCGCGGCCGGGACGACCTGGACCGGCACGCTGACCCTGAACGAGGACGTCCGGCTCGGCATCGAGCTCGACGGGAAGGCAGCGCCGCAGGCGGCGAGCGTCGAGATCGACCTGATCCGCAAGCAGTTCTACGAGGGCACCACGTGCCACCGGCTCGCCGACAGCGCGGACTTCCGGTTCCTGCAGTGCGGTTCCGCCAACGGCGACGGCACGGGCGATGCCGGGTTCCAGTACGGGCCGCTCGAGAACGTCCCGAGCGACGGCCGGTACACCGCGGGCACCCTCGCGATCGCACGCGGTGCGTCGCCGTACTCGCAGTCGACGCAGTTCTTCATCGTCTACGGCGACACGACGCTCGACGGCTCGACGGGCGGGTACACCGTGGTCGGCAAGGTCACGAGCGGGCTCGACGACCTGGAGCGCCAGATCACGTCGAAGGGCATCGCGTCGGCGGGGTCGGACGGCACCGGAGCGCCGAAGGTCGCGACGACGATCACCGGCGCGACCATCCGCGAGCAGGACTGACCGGACCGGTCGGCCCCGACACCGGAGTCCGGTCGTCCACAGCCCGCACGTCCGACTGGCCCCCGGGCCCCTCCGGTGCAATAGGCTGACGACCTGACCGTGCCGACGGGGACGTCGGCGATGCACGACCACGATCGAGGCGAGACCTGTGGGACCTGACGAAGCAACGACCTGGGGCCGGGTCGACGAGAACGGGACGGTGTACGTCCGGTACGACGACGGCGAGAAGGCCGTCGGCGAGTACCCGGACGCCACCCCGGACGAGGCCCTCGCGTACTTCGCGCGCAAGTACGCCGACCTCGAGGGGCAGGTGAAGATCGCCGAGCAGCGCGTCCAGCGCGGCGCCTCGGCGAACGACGTCGCCCGGACCGTCGAGCACCTGCGCACGCAGGTCGCCGAAGCCCGTGTGGTCGGCGACCTGAAGTCGCTCGAGAACCGGGTCGCCGCCCTGTCCGAGCAGGTGGGCTCGCTGACGAAGGAGCAGCAGGCACAGGCGCAGCAGGCGCTCACCGACGCGCTGGCGTACCGGACCTCGCTGGTCGAGGAAGCCGAGTCGCTCGCCGCCGTCGACCCGGCTCGGGCGCAGTGGAAGCAGATCACCGCGCAGCTCGACGACGTCTTCGCCCGCTGGCAGCAACACCAGCACGACGGCCCGCGCCTGCCGAAGAACGAGGCCAACGAGCTGTGGAAGCGCTTCCGCGCCGCCCGTTCGACCGTCGACCAGCACCGCCGCGCCTTCTACTCGGAGCTCGACGCGCAGCACCGCGACGCGCGGAACCGCAAGCAGGAGCTCGTCCAGCAGGCGGAGGCGCTCGCGTCCCGCGGGTCGGACGGCATCTCCGCGTACCGCGAGCTGCTCGACGACTGGAAGCGTGCCGGCCGTGCCGGGAAGCGCCACGACGACGCACTCTGGGCACGCTTCAAGGCCGCCGGTGACGTGCTGTTCGAGCAGCGCCACGCCGAGGCCGCGGTCGAGAACGAGGAGTTCTCCGCGAACCTCGTCGCGAAGCAGGCCCTGCTCACCGAGGCCGAGCCGCTCCTGCAGCAGCAGGACCGGGTCGCCGCCCGTCGCACGCTGACGGACATCCAGCGCCGCTGGGACGAGATCGGGAAGGTCCCGCGCGGCGACGTCCGTCGCATCGAAGACCGTCTGCGTGCGGTCGAGGACCACGTGCGGAGCCTCGAGGACGAGCACTGGAAGGCGTCCGACCCGGAGCGCAAGGCACGGCAGACCGGGCTCGCCAGCCAGCTCGAGGACGCCATCGGCAAGCTCCAGGCCGAGCTCGAGGCCGCGCAGGCCTCCGGTGACTCGCGCAAGATCAAGGAGGCCCAGGAAGCGCTGGACGCCCGCAAGATCTGGCTCGACGCGCTCGGCAGCTGACCAGCACCACGCAGCACGACGCCCCGCGACCGTCGATCGGTCGCGGGGCGTCGTGCTGCGTGGTGCGGGCTGCGTGGTGCGGGCTGCGTGTCCGAGACTCGGGCCGTGCGTCGGTTCTCGTGCTCGGACGCGCGAGACGTGTCGCTCAGGCCGAGACTCGCACATAGCCGGGCCGCCCCGAGGCCGAGCGCGCGGCAGGCCGGGACCGGCGTCAGACCGGTGCGGGCAGCCCGAGCAGCAGACGGATGTCGAGGTCGTCCTGTCGCATCTGCGCCGCGAGCTCGTCCATCGACGAGAACGCGACCATGCCGCGGACGTACGAGACGAACAGCACCGAGATCGTGTCGCCGTACAGGTCGATGTCGACGTCGAGCAGGTGCGCCTCGATCTGCTTCGCGGGCACGCCCTGGAAGGTCGGGTTGTTGCCGACCGACACCGCCGCCGGGTACACGGTGCCCTCGTGCAGCACCCGCGCCGCGTAGACGCCGTCCGCGGGGACGAAGCCCTCGCACGCCGGGTCGAGGTTGGCCGTCGGGTACCCCATCGCACGACCACGCTGGTTGCCGTGCACCACGGTGCTCCGCACGACGTGCTCGCGACCGAGCAGCCGGGCGGCCTCGGCCACGCGGCCGTCACCGAGCAGCTCGCGGATCCAGGTCGAGGAGACGCGTCGCTCGTCGGACGGGCGGACGTCGTCGCGCAGGTCGACGTCGTCGATGAGTTCGACGCGGAAGCCGTGCTGCTCCCCCAGACGACGCAGGAGGTCGACGTCGCCGGCACCGCGGGCGCCGAAGCGGAAGTCGCTGCCGACGAAGACCAGCTCGGCGTGCAGGGTGCCGACGAGGACCTCGGACACGAAGGCCTCCGGCGCCTGCGACTGCAGGTCCTGGTCGAACCGCAGCAGGAGCATCGCGTCGACGCCGATGTCCTCGAGGAGCTCGCGGCGCTGCGCGGTGCTCGTGAGCGCGGGCGGCACGCGGTCGGGGTCGATGACGCTGAGGGGGTGGCGGTCGAACGTCACCACCGTGGAGACGAGGCCCCGCTCACGGGCGGCACGCTCGAGGTGCGCGATCACGGCGCGGTGACCGACGTGGACCCCGTCGAACTTGCCGATGGTGACGGCGCTCGGACCGAAGCCCTGCGCCACGTCGGCGACGTCGTCGTAGTACTGCACGCCGGGCCCTACTCGCCGACCGTGGCCGACGCGGCCGCGGGCTCGGCGACGGCTGCCCGGTGGTGCTTGCGCAGCCACCAGAGACCGGCGATCGGGAGCACCAGCGGCGCGAAGACGTAGCCGAGGCCGTAGTACGACCACACGGTGTCGTCGGGGAACAGCTGGCGGTCGAGCAGCGACAGCGTGCCGACGATCAGCACCCCGGCCATCTCGAAGCCGATGGTCACGCAGGCGACGCGGTACCAGGCTCGACCGGGGACGATGAGCGCGATCATCGCGACGATGTAGACGACGGCCGCGACCGCGCTCAGCGTGTAGGCGAACGGCGCGAACGAGAACTTCTCGATGATCTGGACGACACTGCGCCCGGTGGCCGCGAGGGCGAGGATGCCGTACACGGCGATGAGGACGCGGCCGACGCCGGTCGCGAGGGAGGATCTGTTCGCCACGGCGACGAGTCTACCGACGACGGGTGACGTGCGCGGACGCCGCCGGCACGGCCGACGGCAGTCGACGGCGCGTCAGTTGAGCGCGAACCAGATCTGGTACATCCGGTAGACCATCACCGCGACCGTGAACGCACCTGCCCCGAGGACGACCGTGCTCCACTTCGTCCGGTCGATCAGCGCCCACAGGATCGCGGCCGGCGGCACGAGCAGCACCGACACGGCGTAGACCCCGAACTCGAGCGCGTTGCCCTGCGGCGGGCTGCCGACCGCGGGCAGCACGAGCGAGACCACGCCCTGCGCCACGAGCAGGAGCTCGATCAGGGCGAGCGACCCGACCGTGTAGTCGTTCGGCTTCCAGCCGACGAACCCGACGACCACGGCGAACA
Organism: Curtobacterium subtropicum; assembly: GCF_030362975.1. Taxonomy (NCBI): domain Bacteria; kingdom Bacillati; phylum Actinomycetota; class Actinomycetes; order Micrococcales; family Microbacteriaceae; genus Curtobacterium; species Curtobacterium subtropicum. The sequence continues at coordinate 123,271 of NZ_JAUCMM010000005.1, read as the reverse complement.
GCCCGGCGACCACGGCCACAACGAGCTGCACCCACATGAACCACTCGATCACGCGCGTGCTCCGTCCGTCGTGGTGCCGACCGGGGCCGGCGCCGGGAAGTTCGTGATGACCCGCAGCCGACCACGCCGGACGGAGACGAGACCGACCAGTCGGTCGTCGTCCTGCGCCACGGCCGCGACCGGGCCGTCGTGGTCGGGGTGCTCGACGGCGACCCGCTTGCCGTCGGTCAGGTCCTTCGCTGCGGCTGCGTCGAGTGCCACGACGTCGAACAGTCGACGTGCGACGTCCGCCGGCCGGGCGAGGGCTGATTCGACGTCGACCGAGTCGTCCTCGAGGTCCACCGCGTCCGCGACGTCGAAGGGTCCGACCGCGGTGCGGCGGAGGGCGGTGAGGTGCGCCCCGGTGCCGAGTGCCGCACCGACGTCCCGCGCCAGTGCCCGGACGTACGTCCCCGACGAGCAGTCCACCACGACGTCGAGGTCGACCACGGGGACGTCGGCACCGTCGACGGTGACCGTGTGGTCCTCGCGGCCGGTCACCACGAAGCGGGACACCGTCACGGTGCGGGAGCGCAGGACGACCTCCTCGCCCTTCCTGGCGAGGTCGTAGGCTCGGCGACCGTCGACCTTGATCGCGCTGACCGTCGAGGGCACCTGGTCGATGACGCCGCGCTGTGCGGCGACCGCACGCTCGATCGCGTCGTCCGACACGTCCGCCGCCGCGACACCCGCCGCCGAGGTCGGCGTGCCGTCCGCGTCGTCGGAGTCGGTGCCGACGCCGAGTCGGATCGTCGCCGTGTAGGTCTTCCCGAGGCCGACCAGGTGCGTCAGGAGCCTCGTGGAGGGCCCGGCGCCGAGCAGCAGCAGTCCCGTCGCCATCGGGTCGAGGGTGCCAGCGTGGCCGATCTTCTTCAGGCCGAGACGCCGACGTGCGATCGACACCACCCGGTGGCTGGAGATGCCCTGCGGCTTGTCGACGAGGAGGATGCCGTCAGGCTGAGGAGCGACCACCGGACGAGGCTACCAGCGCGGCGCGCCCGCACGGGATCGGTCGGACCGCGTCAGCAGGCGTCGTTCCACTCACGACGCGGGTGGTCCGGGTCGGTCACGTCGAGCACGGCCGACGCGGCGGTCTTGACGTCCGCGCGCCGCTCGAGGCGACCGTCCTCCTGCTCCACCCAGAGCGACCAGCGCCAGAGGTTCCTGGTGCCCGTCGCGAGCAGCCCCTGGCCGTGCACGACGAGCACACCCTCGCCCGCACCGGTCGTGCGGAACGGCGCGACGACGTCGGCCCGGAGGACGTCGAGGTCGGCGGAGGGGGCGGCCGCGGCCATCGCGGACACCCCGTGCTGCTGGAAGCCCCCGACGAGCGCCGCGGCGACCCGTTCGAGGTCGGTGCCGTCCTGGCCGTCGATGCCGACGACGGTGCGGTTCGTGCCGACCTGTGCGATCACCTCGCCCGCGATCGCGGCCATGGTGTCGGTCTCCTGCGGTGCCCAGCGTGCCATGCACCCACCGTAGGCTGTCGTGGTGAACGCGCGCGGAGCCTCCCGGCAGCCTGTGGACGACGAGCCGGCTGTGGAGGACACGACGGCTGCGGACACGTCGGCTGTGGACACGGCAGCCGCGGACACGACGGTCACGCCCCGACCGGACATCGCCACCCCGCTCGTCGCGTGGTTCCGCGCCGAGGCGCGCGACCTGCCGTGGCGGCGCCCGGGGTTCCCCGCCTGGGGCACGCTGGTGAGCGAGATCATGCTGCAGCAGACGCAGGTCGCGCGGGTCGTCCCCCGCCTGGAGGCGTGGCTCACCCGGTGGCCGACCCCTGCGGACCTCGCCGCGTCGCCTCCCGGCGAGGCGGTGCGCGCCTGGGACCGGCTCGGGTACCCGAGGCGCGCGCTCGCGCTGCACGCGGCCGCGACGGCGATCGCCGAACAGCACGACAACGTGGTCCCGCGGGACGTCGACGCGCTCCTCGCCCTGCCCGGCATCGGCGACTACACCGCCAGGGCCGTCGCGGTCTTCGCCTACGGCGACCGGCACCCCGTCGTCGACGTCAACGTGCGGCGGGTGCTCGCCCGGGCGGTCCTCGGCGAGGGCGAGCCCGGACCGGCGAAGGCGAAGCGGGACCTGCCGCTCATGGAGTCGGTGCTCCCCGAGGACCGCGAGGCGGCCGCCGCGACGAACGCCGCGGTGATGGAGCTCGGTGCACTCGTCTGCGTCGCCCGCTCCCCCGCGTGCGACGTCTGCCCGATCGCCGACCGCTGTGCCTGGCGCGCTGCCGGGTACCCGGAGCACGACGGGCCGCGCGTGCCGAGGCAGGCGCGCTTCGCGGGCAGCGACCGCCAGGTGCGCGGCCTCGTGATGGCCGAGCTGCGGGCGAGCGACGTCCCCGTCACGCGGGACGAGGTGGACCTGGTCTGGCCGGACGCCGAGCAGCGGGCCCGTGCGCTCGCGTCACTGCTGCGCGACGGACTCGTCGTCGGCGACGACACGGCGGGCTACCGCCTGCCCGACGCCTGACACGCGACGCCGGACACACGACACCCGAGGCCTGCCACTCAACACACAACGACGGCCGCCGGACGATGTGTCCGACGGCCGTCGTGGTGCTGCGGTGGATCAGGCGCGCTCGTCGCGCTCGTCGTCCTCGTCGTCGTGCTTGTACGGGTCGGCGTCACCGGCGTACTGCGCCCCGGCCGACGCGGCACGCACCTGCGCGTCGCGCTGCTGGGCCTGGACGAGCAGGTCCTCCATGTGCGCCGACGTCTCCGGCAGTGCGTCGGCGATGAACTCGAGCGACGGGGTGAGCCGTGCGGTGATGTTCTTGCCGACCTCGCTCCGGAGCATGCCGGTCGCGGCCTTGAGCGCCGCGGCGGAGTCGGCGCGCTCCTCGTCGGTGCCGTACACCGTGTAGAACACCGACGCGTGCTGCAGGTCGCCGGTCACCCGGACGTCGGTGATGGTGACGAAACCGAGGCGCGGGTCGCGCAGCCCCTTGTCGAGCCGCCGTGCGACGACTTCCTTGATGCGGTCCGCCATCTTGCGTGCGCGCTGCGGATCGGCCATGGGTGCCTCCTGGGGCAGGGATCTACTGGTGGAACGGGACGGACCCCGCCCCTCCCGAGGGAGGAGCGGGGTCCAGGATAGCCAGACGTCAGTCGCGCGGCTTCTCGACGAGCTCGGTGGTCTCGATCTCGTCGCCGATCTGGATGTCGTTGTACTTGCCCAGACCGATACCGGCCTCGAAGTCCGTGCGGACCTCGGTGACGTCGTCCTTGAAGCGACGCAGCGACTCGATGGCCAGGCCGTCGGCGAGCACCACGCCGTCACGGATGACGCGCGCCTTGGCGTTGCGCGTGATCGTGCCGGAGCGGACGATGACACCGGCGATGTTGCCGAACTTCGAGGAGCGGAACACCTCGCGGATCTCGGCGACACCCGACTGGACCTCTTCGTACTCGGGCTTGAGCATGCCCTTGAGGGACTGCTCGATGTCCTCGAGTGCGTTGTAGATGACCGAGTAGAAGCGCACGTCGATGCCCTCGCGGGCCGCACGCTCGCGGGCCTTGACGTCCGGGCGGACGTTGAAGCCGACGACGATCGCGTTGTCGATCGTGGCCAGGTCGATGTCCGACTCCGTGATCGCACCCACACCGCGGTGCAGGATGCGGAGCTGGACGCTGTCGTCGACCTCGATGTCCAGGAGCGACTGCTCGAGTGCCTCGACGGCACCGGAGACGTCACCCTTGATGATGAGGTTGAGCGAGTCGACCTTGCCCTCCTCGAGAGCACGGGTGAAGTCCTCGAGCGAGATGCGCTTGCGGGCCTTGGCCAGCTGGGCGTTGCGCTCGGCCGCTTCACGCTTCTCGGCGATCTGACGGGCCGTGCGGTCCTCCTCCGTGACCAGGAAGGTGTCACCGGCGCGCGGCACCGACGACAGACCCTGCACCTGGACCGGACGGCTCGGCGTCGCCGCCTTGACCGCGACACCGTTCTCGTCGGTCATCGCACGGACGCGGCCGTAGGCCGTGCCCGCCACGATGGCGTCGCCGACGTGCAGCGTCCCGGACTGGATGAGCACCGTGGCGACCGAACCGCGACCCTTGTCGAGTCGGGCCTCGATCGCGACACCGCGGGCGTCCTTGTCGGGGTTCGCACGCAGGTCGAGACCGGCGTCCGCCGTGAGCAGCACCGCGTCGAGCAGGTCCTGGATGCCGACGTTGTTGCGCGCCGACACGTCGACGAACATGACGTCGCCGCCGTACTCCTCGGCCACCAGGTTGTACTCGGTGAGCTGCTGCCGGACCTTCGCCGGGTTCGCGCCCTCCTTGTCGATCTTGTTCACCGCGACCACGATCGGCACGTTGGCCGACTGCGCGTGGTTCAGCGCCTCGATCGTCTGCGGCATGATGCCGTCGTCCGCCGCGACCACGAGGATCGCGATGTCCGTCACCTGGGCACCACGGGCACGCATGGCCGTGAAGGCCTCGTGACCCGGGGTGTCGATGAACGTGATCGGACGGTCGACGCCCTCGTGCTCGGTGACGATCTGGTACGCACCGATGTGCTGGGTGATGCCGCCGGCCTCGCCCTCGACAACCTTCGAGTTGCGGATGGCGTCGAGGAGGCGGGTCTTGCCGTGGTCGACGTGACCCATGACGGTGACGACCGGGGGACGCTGCTGCAGGACGGAGTCGTCCTCGTCGGCGTACTCGGCGTCGATGTCGATGTCGAAGCCCTCGAGGAGCTCACGGTCCTCGTCCTCCGGCGAGACGATCTGGATCTTGTAGCCCAGTTCCTCGCCGAGGACCTCGAACGTGGCCTCGTCCAGCGACTCGGTCGCCGTGGCCATCTCACCGAGGTGGAAGAGCACGGTCACCAGGTTGCCGGGCATCGCGTCGATCTTGTCCGCGAAGTCCGAGATGCTCGCACCGCGACGGAGTCGCACGACCGTGTTGCCGTCACCGCGAGGGACCTGCACACCGCCGAGCGACGGCGCCTGCCGCATCTCGTACTCGGCGCGCTTCGTCCGCTTCGACTTGCGGGCACGGCTCTTGCCGCCACCGCGACCGAACGCACCGGCGGTCCCACCACCGGGACCACGGCCGCGGCCACCGCCACCGGCGGGACGCGGACCGCTGAAGGCCGGACGCGGGAAGCCGCCACCGGCACCCGGGGCTCCGCCCGGACGACCACCGGGGCCGCCACGGCCGCCGCCCTGGCCCGGGCGCTGCCCGAAGCCGTTCGGGCGGTTCGCCTGACCGGGGCCACCCGGACGCGGAGCACCCGGACGGGGCACGCCGGGACGCGGCGGGGCCGGACGCGGGATGCCGTTGCCGCCACCGGCACCACCGGCGGGACGCTGACCCATGCCCTGGTTGGACGCGTAGGGGTTGTTGCCGGGACGCGGCGGGCGCGAGCCCATGCCCTGGCTGGACGCGTAGGGGTTGTTGCCGGGGCGTGCACCGGGCTTGGGGCCACCCGGCTTCGGACCGGCGGCGGAGCCGGGCTTCGGCGCGCCACCGGGCTTGACGGAGTCGCTCTTCGGCGCGCTCGCGTCACCACCGGACTGCGCCGCGGAAGCCGCCTTCTCGGCTGCGGCTGCCTTCTCGGCGGCTGCGGCCTTCTGCGCGGCCTCGGCCTCGGCCTGCCGCTGCGCGACGGACTTCGGCGCGGCGGGCATCGGGGTCTCGGCGGCGGGCGCCTGGACCTCGGGCTCGGCCTTCGGTGCGGGTGCCGGACGTGCCGGACCCGGGCGGGGACCGCCGGGCTTCGGGGCGCCGGACCGCGGGGCGGCGGTCTTCGCGGGAGCGCCCGGGGTCGCCGGAGCCGCGGGCTTCGACGCCGTCGAGGCGCCGTCCGCCTGCAGCGCAGCACGGAGCTTGCGCGCGACGGGGGGTTCCACACTGGAGCTCGGGCCCTTGACGAACTCGCCGAGTTCCTTGAGCTTCTCCATTGCGGTCTTGCTGTCGACACCGAGTTCGGATGCGATCTCGTGTACGCGTGGTTTTGCCACAGTTCTCCTTCACGGGTCCCACCCCGCGAAGGGGGCAGGACTCACTGGATGACGGGTCTCATCTCGAGCCGCTCATCAGTTGTCCATAAGCCGTTCAGCCTGTTCTGTCGTGTCCCGGTGACGCGCCTGCTCTTCGGCGCTGAGCGCCTCGAGGTAGTCACGTACCGCTGACGTGTCCGGTTCACGATCGAGTCGGAGCGCGCGGCGGTAGGCCCTGCGCTTGACGGCCTGATCGTGTGCCTCGACGGTCGGGGTGAGCCACGCTCCCCGTCCCGGCATGACTGCCTTCGGGTCCGCCACGACACGTCCGTCGCTCAGGGCGACGACACGGAGGAGGGAGGACCGGGGAGCACGACGACGACTGCCGATGCATGTTCTGACGGGAACCACCATACTCCTTGCCTCCGACCACCGCGATCCGGCGCGCCCGGACTGGCCACGCCACCAGCGAAACAGTGTCGGGCGACGGCCGCCGCCCGACACCGGGAGCGACTACTCGTCGCCGTCCAGGATGGAATCGGGCTGGATGTCGATGCGCGCCCCGGTCAGCTTCGCGGCGAGGCGGGCGTTCTGCCCCTCCTTACCGATGGCGAGCGACAGCTGGTAGTCCGGCACGAGGGCACGGACGGCCTTCGTCGAGGCGTCGAGCACGAACGCGCTCGTCACCTTCGCCGGCGACAGCGCGCTCGCGACGAACGACGCCAGGTCGGACGAGTGGTCGACGATGTCGATCTTCTCGGCGCCGAGCTCGGTCGTGACCGCACGGACGCGCGCGCCGAGCTCGCCGATGCAGGCACCCTTCGCGTTGACCCCCGGTTCGTTCGCCTTCACCGCGAGCTTCGTGCGGTGCCCGGCCTCGCGCGCGATCGAGGTGATCTCGACGACGCCCGAGGCGATCTCCGGGACCTCGAGCGCGAAGAGCTTGCGGACCAGCCCCGGGTGCGTGCGCGACACGGTGATCTGCGGGCCCTTCGCGCCGCGGCCGACGCTCGTGACGTACACGCGGATGCGGTTGCCGTGCTTGTAGTCCTCGCCCGGCACCTGCTCCTCGGGCGGCAGGATCGCCTCGACGGTGCCGAGGTCGACGTGCACCATCTTCGGGTTCGGACCCTGCTGGATCACGCCCGCGACGATGTCGCCCTCCTTGCCGCGGAACTGGCCGAGGATCTTGTCGTCGCCGATGTCGCGCAGCCGCTGGTTGATGACCTGCTTCGCGGCGAAGGCGGCGATGCGGCCGAAGTCGCTCGGCTGGTCGACGGCCTCGCCGACGACGGTGCCGTCCTCGTCGCGCTCCGGCACGTAGACGGAGACCTCGCCGGACTTGCGGTCGAGTTCGACGCGGGACTGCGCGTCGACAGGCTCGTCGTTCTCGGCGCGGTGCTTCTGGTAGGCCGTCAGGATGGCGGATTCGATGATGCGGACGAGTTCGTCGAACGGGATCTCCCGCTCGCGCTCCATGAGTCGCAGGACTGCGAGGTCGATCTTCACCGAGGTGCCTCCGTGTTCAGCTGAGTCGCTCCCGCGGGTGGATCTGCGCGGAAGTCGGCGACCAGCGTACCCCAGAACCACGAGACGGACCGGAGGCGCGGTGCCAGCCGACACCGCGCCTCCGATCCGTCGAGGGGTCGCGATCAGATCGCGCGGACCGCCTCGAGCAGGTCGGCGACCGGCACGTCGCGGCGCTCGCCCGACGCGCGGTCCCAGAGCTCGACGACGCCGTCAGCGGCGTTCCGCCCGGCGACCACGACGATCGGCATGCCGAGGAGCTCGGCGTCGCGGAGCTTCACACCGGGCGACACCTTCGGACGGTCGTCGTACACGACCTCGAAGCGGTCCCCCTCGAGGGTGTCGACGATCGAGGACGCGAGGTCGTAGGCGACCTCGTCCTTCCCCGTCGCGACGACGTGCACGTCGAACGGCGCGACGTTCTTCGGCCAGACCAGGCCCTTCTCGTCGTTGTGCGCCTCGGCGAGGATCGCGAGGATGCGCGTCACGCCGATGCCGTAGGAACCCATCGTGACCGTCGCGAGCTTGCCGTTCTCGTCCTGCACCTTGAGCCCGAGCGCCTCGGCGTACTTGCGACCGAGCTGGAACACGTGCCCGATCTCCATGCCGCGGGCGGTCTCGAGCGGGCCGGAGCCGTCCGAAGCAGGGTCGCCGGCGCGGACGTCGGAGACCTCGGCGACACCGTCTGCCGTGAAGTCGCGGCCCATGACGAGGCCGGACACGTGCACGCCGCGCTCGTTCGCCCCGGTGATCCAGGCCGTGCCGTCGACCACGCGGGGGTCGACGACGTAGCGGATGCCGGACGGGCTGTCGGCGCCGAGCACCTGCGGCCCGATGTAGCCCTTGACGAAGACGCCCGGGTGCTTGCGGAAGTCGTCGTCACCCGCGGCCTCGACCTCGGCGGGCGCGAAGGCCACCTCCGCGCGCTTCAGGTCGACCTCGCGGTCGCCCGGCAGGCCGACGACGACCACCTCACGGGTGCCGTCCAGGTGCGTCAGCGCCAGCACGACGTTCTTCAGCGTGTCGGCGGCGGTCCAGGGAGCGCCGGCGCGTGGTGCGACCTCGTTCGCGTGCGCCACGAGGGTGTCGATCGTCGGGGTGTCGGCGGCGGGCAGGAGCACGGGCTCGGGCTGGCCCGCGATCGGCAGAGCGTCGGGCACCGGCGTGACGTAGGCCTCGACGTTCGCGGCGTAGCCACCGGCGCTCCGGACGAAGGTGTCCTCGCCGACCGCGATGGGGTGCAGGAACTCCTCGGACTTCGATCCCCCCATGGCGCCGGCGTCGGCCTTGACGATCGCGTACTCGAGGCCGAGGCGCGTGAAGATCCGCTCGTACGCGTCGCGCATCGTCTGGTAGCTGCGGTCGAGGCCGGCGTCGTCGATGTCGAACGAGTAGGCGTCCTTCATCGTGAACTCGCGACCGCGCAGGAGACCGGCGCGGGGACGGGCCTCGTCGCGGTACTTGTCCTGGATCTGGAAGAGCGTGACGGGGAGGTCCTTGTACGACGAGTACAGGTCCTTCACGAGCAGCGCGAAGAGCTCCTCGTGGGTCGGCGCGAGGAGGTAGTCGGCGCCCTTGCGGTCCTGCAGGCGGAAGATGCCGTCGCCGTACTCGGTCCAGCGGTTCGTCGCCTCGTACGGCTCGCGCGGGGCGAGCGCCGGGAGCAGGACCTCCTGCGCACCAGCCGCGACCATCTCGTCGCGGATGATGCCCTCGATCCGGGCGCGGACCCGGAGACCGAGCGGGAGCCAGGCGAAGATGCCCGGGGCCTGACGACGGATGTACCCGGCGCGGACGAGGAGCTTCGCGCTCGTGACCTCGGCGTCGGAGGGGTCGTCGCGGAGCGTGCGGAGGAAGAGATGGGAGAGCCGTGTGACCACGGGGCAAGCCTAGCGGCGTGGCGCTCGCCCAGCCGTCCCGGTGACGGACGGGAGGCTCCCCACCGGCACGGCCCGACAGCCGCTGGCGCGTCTGCCGGGAACCGGCCGGCGTGGGCCCAGGTGCCGGCCGGCACCGCGCCTCCCGTCCGTCAGGTGCGCGCTACGGCGCGGTGATCACCTGGACGGAGCCGGTGGCGGCCGCCGGGCCCATCTCGTCGGCGATGCGGTTCGCCTCCTCGATCAGGGTCTGCACGATCTCGCGCTCCGGCACGGTCTTGATGACCTCGCCCTTGACGAAGATCTGGCCCTTGCCGTTGCCCGAGGCGACGCCGAGGTCCGCCTCGCGCGCCTCGCCCGGACCGTTCACGACGCAGCCCATCACGGCGACGCGCAAGGGCACGGTCATGCCCTCGAGGCCCTTGGTGACGTCGTTGGCCAGCTGGTAGACGTCGACCTGCGCGCGGCCGCAGCTCGGGCACGAGACGATCTCGAGCTTGCGCTCCCGCAGGTTCAGCGACTGCAGGATCTGCAGGCCGACCTTCACCTCCTGTGCGGGGGGCGCGGAGAGCGAGACGCGGATGGTGTCGCCGATGCCCTCGGCGAGCAGGATGCCGAACGCCGTGGCGCTCTTGATGGTGCCCTGGAACTCCGGCCCGGCCTCGGTGACGCCGAGGTGCAGCGGCCAGTCCCCCGCGGCGGCGAGCTGGCGGTAGGCCTTCACCATCACGATCGGGTCGTTGTGCTTGACCGAGATCTTGAAGTCGTGGAAGTCGTGCTCCTCGAACAGGCTGGCTTCCCACACGGCCGACTCGACGAGCGCCTCGGGTGTGGCCTTGCCGTACTTCTGCAGCAGGCTCGGCTCGAGCGACCCGGCGTTCACACCGATGCGGAGCGAGACGCCGGCGTCCTTCGCCGCCTTCGCGATCGCGCCGACCTGGTCGTCGAACTTGCGGATGTTGCCCGGGTTCACGCGGACGGCGGCGCACCCGGCGTCGATGGCCTGGAAGACGTACTTCGGCTGGAAGTGGATGTCGGCGATGACCGGGATCTGCGACTTCTTCGCGATGATCGGCAGCGCATCGGCATCGTCCTGGCTCGGGACCGCAACGCGGACGATGTCGCAGCCCGACGCCGTCAGCTCCGCGATCTGCTGCAGCGTCGCGTTGATGTTCGTCGTCGGGGTCGTCGTCATCGACTGCACGGAGACCGGGGCGTCGCCGCCCACGAGGACCTTGCCCACCCGGATCTGCCGCGACTTCCGGCGCGGGCTCAGGGTTTCGGGGACTTTCGGCAGACCGAGGTTCACTGCTGGCACGGGTGTGACTCTACGCGCTCCCGGTGACGTCACACCTGGTCGGTGACCAGGTCCGTGCCGCGCTCCACGACCGTGATGAGCGGCGCGTACAGGCGCATGAGCGCGAGGGCACGCTCGTGGTCCTCGTCGCTCGCGCCCGCGCACGCGTCGGCGACGACCGTGACGCTCGCCCCGGCGTCCGCGGCGGCCAGCGCGGTGGACACGACGCAGCAGTCCGTGGAGACGCCGGTGAGCACGAGGTGCGGGTGGTCCCCGACGACGGCCTGGAGGCTCGTCCCCCACTTGCCGAAGGTCGGCTCGGTCACGACGGGGGTGCCGTGGTCCGTCACCGCGGCCGCGAAGGGCGCGGTCAGGTCGTACAGGGGGTCGGTGTCGGGCACGAGCGCGAACGACCACTCGCGGTAGTACGGCACCCACGCGCCCTGCGGTCGCTCCGGCGCGACGAACCGCGTGAACACCGTGCGTCCGGCGAAGTGCGGCAGCAGTCGCGCCGTCCCGGCTGCGGCCTCGTCGTACCGGGGCGTCGACCAGGGGCCGTCACCGGTGAAGACCCGCTGCAGGTCGATCGCGACGAGCCAGGCGTCTGCCGGCACGACGACGCTCACGAGTCGTGCTCCTGACGGCGGACCGTCCCACGGGCCGTGAGCAGCGTGCCCACGAAGCCGACGACCAGGGCGACGAGGACACCGAGGTTCGCGTAGGCCCACGCCCCCTCGCGGCCGCCCAGCCCGAACGGGCCGAGGAGGTACCCCTGCCAGTTGAGCCACGCCGGCACGCCGTAGGTGTTGGTGACGAGCCCCCACCCGAGCACCGTCCCCAGCACGACGAGACCGATCGCGGTCCAGCGCACGTCGCCGTAGCGACCGCGGACGTCGTCGAGCTCGGCGTCGGCGTACGCGCGGCGCCGCAGCACCACGTCGGCGACGAACACGCCGGCCCATGCGGCGATCGGGACCCCGAGCGTGACGAGGAACGCCTGGAACGGCGAGATGAAGTCCTTCGCGAAGAAGACCACGTACACCGCTCCCGCGACCATGAACACGCCGTCGACGCCCGCGGCGACCGGTCGTGGGATCCGAACGCCGGCGCTGAGCAGCGCCAGGCCCGACGAGTAGATGTCGAGCACGGCACCGCCGACGAGCCCGAGGATGGCCACGAGGGCGAACGGCACGAGGAACCAGACCGGCAGGATCGTCGTCAGCGCGCCGATCGGGTCGGCGCCGATCGCGTCGTCCAGGTCCTTCGACGAGCCGGCGAGCAGCACGCCGACGACGACGAGGACCGCGGGGGCGAGGGCGCCGCCGAACGTCGTCCACCAGACCACGCCGCCGGTCGAGGACGACCGCGGCAGGTAGCGGGAGTAGTCGGCCGCCGCGTTCACCCAGCCGAGTCCGAACCCCGTCATCACGAGCACCAGGGCGCCGATCACGTTCTGCGCGCTGCCCGCCGGCAGGGCACCGAGGGTGCCGAGGTCGATCGAGGGCACCGCGAGCACGACGTACACGACGGTGAGCACGGCGGTGACGACGGTGATGACCGTCTGCAGCCGCATGATCACGTCGAAGCCCGCGATGCCGGCGCCGACGACGAGCGCCGCGACGACCACGAGGGCGACGAGCTTCGTCACGACGCCGTCGTCCCATCCGAGCTCGCGGAACACCGTCGACGTGGCGAGCACGGCCAGCGATGCGAGCGCGGTCTCCCACCCGACCGTCAGGACCCAGCTGAGGAACGAGGGCAGCCGGTTCCCCCGCACGCCGAAGGCCGCACGACTCAGCAACATGGTGGGTGCCGATCCACGCTTCCCCGCGATCGCCACGATGCCGCAGAGCAGGAACGAGAACGCGACACCGACGACGGACACCACCGTCGCCTGCGCCAGGGAGATGCCGAAGCCGAGGACGAACGAGCCGTAGCTCAGCCCGAGCACCGACACGTTTGCGGCGAACCACGGCCAGAACAGCCCGCGGGGCCGCCCCTTGCGATCGGACTCGGCGATGACGTCGATGCCCTGGCGCTCGACGGCGCGGACCTCTGGCGCGGTGCTCATGCGCTGAGCGTAGTGGGCGAGCGACCCCGCGGGGCCGACCGGCCGCGCTACCCGAACAGGTTCACGGGGCGGACGATGTCGGCGTAGATGAGCAGGGCGCTCATCCCCGCGAGCAGCACGACGACGACCATGGTCAGTGGCATCGTCTTCGCCAGGTCGATCGCGCCCGGGTCGGGCTTGCCGACGAGCACGTACGCGCGGCGCTTCACGGCCTCCCACAGCGCACCGGCGATGTGCCCGCCGTCGAGCGGCAGGAGCGGCACCATGTTCAGCACGAACAGGCCGATGTTCAGCGAGGCGAGCAGCCCGAGGATCGTGTACGCCTTGTCGACGACGGGCACGCCGCTCATCGACGAGACCTCGCCGATCGCCCGGCCGACACCGACGACCGACACCGGGCTGTCCTGCGATCGCTCCTGCGCGCCGAACGCGGCGTTCCAGACGGCGACGAGACGCTGCGGCAGGTCGATGATCAGGTGGGCGGACGCGGCGATCTGCGCGCCGGTCGCGGGCAGCACCGCGGCGGGCGACTGTCGGACCAGCGACTGCCCGATGCTGACGCCGACGACACCCACCCGCTGCGTCTTCGTCGTGCCGTCGGCGTTCTTCGCGACCGTGCCCTGCTCGGTCACGACGTCGCGGGTCGCGAGCTGCGGCGTGACCTGGAGCGTCCGGCGCTGGCCGTCGCGCTCCACGACGACCGTGACCGACTCGCCCGCGGATCGCTGGAAGACCCGGGACACCTCGGTGATCGTCGGGTCCTGCTGCCCGTCGACCGACAGCACGACGTCGCCGTCGCGGATGCCCGCCTGCTTCGCGGGCGACTCGGCGTCACCCGCGGTGCAGGTCGTCGCGCTGCTCGTCGGCAGCACGCAGTCGACGCTCGACGTGAAGGTCGTGGTCGGCGCGCCGAACCCGCACAGCAGCACCCCGAACAGCACGATGCCGATCACCAGGTTCATCGCCGGGCCGGCGACCATCACGATGATCCGCTTCCACGGCGTCAGCCGGTAGAACGCCCGCGAGTCGTCGCCGCCCGAGTCGGCGATCTGCTCCGCGCTGGCCTGACGGGCGTCCTGGACGAACGCGCCGTACATGCCGGTGTTCGTGATCGCGTTCGGTCTGCCGGAGGCGCGGGGCTTGAGCATGCCGACCATGGAGATGTACCCGCCGAGCAGGATCGGGCGGATGCCGTACTCGGTCTCGCCCCGGCGGAAGGACCAGATCGCCTTGCCGAAGCCGAGGGAGTACTGCGTGACCTTCACCCCGAAGAGCTTCGCGAAGGTCAGGTGTCCCAGCTCGTGGAGTCCGATCGAGACCAGCAGGCCGACGATGAAGACGACCACGCCGAGGACGAAGAGGAGCACGGATTCGACGGTCACCGTCAGAGGGTACGGGACCCTGCCCATGACGGAGCCGAGCGCGCCCTGAGAGGTCGGTCGTGCCTCCCGGCCGGCCTGGAGGCACGGATCAGCGCGGGCGCGTCCGTCACGCGACCGTGTGACGGACTCGCGTCGTCCGCTCGCGTCAGCGGGCCAGCAGGCGGTCCGCCGCGGTGCGCGCCCAGCGCTCCGCGGCGAGGACGCCGTCGAGGGACGGCTCCCCCGCGGTGTGCACGTCGACGACCCGACGGACGGTGTCGACGATGTCGAGGAACCCGATCGCACCCGCGTGGAACGCGGCGACCGCCTGTTCGTTCGCGGCGTTGAACACCGCCGGGAACGTGCCACCGAGCACGCCGACGCGCTTGGCCAGGTCGACCGCGCCGAACGCACCGGTGTCGAGCGGTTCGAACGTCCAGGTGCTCGCGGACGTCCAGTCGAGCGGCACGCCGACGCCGGGCACACGGTCCGGCCAGGCGAGGCCCAGCGCGATCGGCAGCCGCATGTCCGGCGGGGATGCCTGCGCGATCGTCGAGCCGTCGACGAACTCGACCATCGAGTGCACGATCGACTGCGCGTGCACGGTGACGTCGATGCGGTCGTAGGGCACGTCGAACAGCAGGTGGGCCTCGATGACCTCGAGCCCCTTGTTCACCAGGGTCGCGGAGTTCGTCGTCACGACCAGCCCCATGTCCCACGTCGGGTGCGCCAGCGCCTGCGCCGGCGTGACGTCGCGCAGGCTCTCCCGGGAGCGTCCGCGGAACGGACCGCCGCTGGCCGTGAGCACGAGGCGGCGCACCTCTGTGCCGGAACCGGAACGCAGCGCCTGCGCGATCGCGGAGTGCTCGCTGTCGACGGGCACGATCTGCCCGGGGCGGGCGGCGGCCTGCACCAGCGGACCGCCGACGATCAGGCTCTCCTTGTTCGCGAGGGCGAGGGTCGCACCGGTCTCGAGCGCGGCGAGCGTCGGGCCGAGACCGACGGATCCCGTGATGCCGTTGAGCACGACGTCCGCCGCGACGGTCCGGACGAGCCGTTCCGCGTCGGCGGCACCGAACGCGGTGTCCCGGACACCGAACCGGCCCGCCTGCTCGGCGACGAGGTCACGGTTCGTCCCGGCGGTCAGGCCGACGACCTCGAACCGGTCGGGGTTCCGTGCGACGACGTCGAGGGCCTGCGTGCCGATCGAGCCCGTGCTGCCGAGGACGACGACGCGGCGCCTGGTCGGCACGGCGGTGTCATCGGTCCCGCGCCCAGCGGTCGTCGGCACGGTGACGCCGTCGGGCCCGGCGGTCGTCGGCACGGTTCAGCCCTTGGCGAGGACGTCGACGACGAAGACGAGCGAGGCGTCCTTCGGGATGCCCGATCCCTCCGGCGGGTTCGAGCCGTAGGCGTCCTCGGGTGTGGTGACGATGAGGACCTGCGAGCCGACCTTCTGTCCGACGAGTCCGGTGACGAAGCCCTTGATGAGCGAGCCCTCGGACACGGTGAAGGTCGTCGGAGCGCCCTTCGACCACGAGGAGTCGAACTCCTTGCCGTCCGCCAGGGTCACGCCCTTGTACTGCACGAGCGCGGTGTCGCCGTTCTCGATCGTCGCGCCGTCGCCCTGCTTCAGGACCTCGACCTCGGTCTTCGAGGGGGCCGTCGCACCCGACGGGATCGTGATCTCCGGCTCACCGTCGGCCTTGTCCTTCACCGTGGGCAGCGACGGGTCCTGCGTCTGCGGGGTGCCGGTCGCCTTCGTCGGGGTCTGCGCGACGACGTCCGCCACGACGACGATCTCGCCGCCGGTGTTGAAGCCGAGCGCCGAGGACTGGCCGACGACCGCGACCCGGTCGCCGACCTTCGTGCAGGCGAGCAGGGCGCCGAAGCCGGTGCCGCCGACCGAGAGCACCTGCGGGTTGCCCTGGTCGAACCCGACCGCACCGAGCTTCGAGGCGTCCGACGCCTTGTAGACGGCGTAGGAGACCTGGGCGAACTCGCCGTCCTGCAGCGCCTTGCCCGAGCCCTCCACCACGGTGGTGGCCTGCGGGGTCTCCGCGCTGAGGCCCTTGTCGAAGGTGACCTTCGGCGCTTCCGTGCCGGCGACGGCCCCGGTGACCTCGATGCTCTTCGACGCCGAACCCGACTCCGGGCACGACGAGATGGGCGTCGCCGTGGCGCTGGACGACGCGCTCGGCGAGGCCGAGGCGTCACCCGAGCCGTTCCCGGAGCAGGCGGCGAGTCCGAGCACGACGGCGGGGACGATGGCGATCGGGAGCAGGCGGAGACGCTTCACGGGGACCTATCCTGCCGCACGCACCTTGGTGACCGGCGTGTGGTGGACGGGGAACGCCACCGAACGCGCGATGAAGCACAGTCGGTTCGCCTCGGCGTGCGCGGCCTCGGCGTCAGCGACCCGGTCGGCCTCGAGCACCGTGACGACCGGGCGGAGGGTGACCTCCGTGACCTCACCGGTGCCGTCGCGGTGCACGTCGAGCGACGCCGTCGCCGTGTCCTCGTAGTCGACGACCGTGAAGCCCCGCTGCACCGCCACGTAGAGGTAGCTCATCATGTGGCACTGGGCGAGGGCGCCGAGCAGCATCTCCTCGGGGTTCCACCGGTCGCGGTCGCCGCGGAAGGCCGGGTCGGCCGACCCCGCGATGGGGTGCTTGCCCGCTGCGGTGACGTCGTGCTCGCGGCCGTAGTCCCGGTAGCCGCTGGTCCCGGTCCCCCGGTCCCCGGTCCAGCGGACGGAGACCTCGTAGGTGTGGTCGGTCACGGTGCGCTCCTTCGTGCTGGTGCTCGGTCGGCGGAGCGTGTCCCGCCCGCTCGTGCTGGTGCTCGGTCGGCGGAGCGTGTCCCGCCCGCTCGCTACGATGACGACATGACGGTGAGCCACGACGTCCGCACAGATCGCCATCCTCTCACCGCCGAGGGCTCCGTCGAGCTCGCGGTGCTCGACCGGAACGGCTTCGACGAGAGCCGCCACGTCGGCGCCGGCGTGGTGGTCGCCGCGGACGGGACCGTGCTCGACGCCGTCGGTGACGTGCACGCGAGCATCTACCCCCGCTCCACCATGAAGCCGTTCCAGGCACTGGCGATCCGTCGCGCCGGTGCCGTGTTCAGCGACGAAGAGCTCGTCCTCACGACGGCCAGCCACGCCGGGACCACGCCGCACCAGGCCCTCGCGCTGCACATGCTCGAGTCCTTCGACCACGCCGAGTCCGACCTCGGGTGCCCGCCCGACCTGCCGTTCGACCGTGCCACCGCGCGCACGATGGACGGCCCGCGCCGCCTCGCGATGAACTGCTCGGGGAAGCACGCCGGGATGCTCGCCGCCTGCCGGGTGAACGGGTGGGACGAGGCGACCTACCTCGACGTGACGCACCCGCTCCAGCAGCGCGTCCGCGAGACCGTCGAGGAGTACACCGGCGAGGTCGTCGACGTCGTCGGCACGGACGGCTGCGGTGCACCCGTGTTCCCGCTGACCCTGCGTGGACTCGCGCGCGGCTTCGCCGGGGTCGTCGCGCGGTCGGACGCGGACGCCGCAGCGCTCGTCGACGCGGTGCTCGACCACCCGTGGGCGATCGACGGCGTCGGGCGCGCCAACACGGTGACGATCGAACGGCTCCGCGTGCTCGCGAAGTTCGGCGCGGAGGGCGTCATGGTGATGGGCCTGCCCGGCGGTGCGTCGGTGGCCGTGAAGACGCTCGACGGCTCGCAGCGCGCCGGGACGCTCGCGGCCCTCACACTGCTCGAGCGCAACGGTCTGGTCGACGCCGCGGGGGTCGCGGACGTACTGGCCGCCACGGGCGAGCAGGTGCTCGGAGGTGGCGTGCCGGTCGGAGCCGTCCGCGCGGGGTCCGGGTTGCGCTGAGCGGCTGCGCTCCCCCGTCGGAGCGCATCGGGTCCGGGCGCCTCACTCTCTGACGGGAGCGAGGTCCGCACCGAGTGGGTCACCGGGTGACCGTGTACCCACCAGCAGCGGCAGCACCGGGTCCAGGGGCACCGCTCCACCGTCGTCGCCGTCGCCCCAGGCGCGACAGCCGTGGCGCGTGACCTCCAGCACCCGGTCGTGCCGTCGTGGGAGCAGACCGACCCCGGGCACGAGCACGACCGTCGCCCACGGCCGGCCCAGGTCGTCGAGGCGAGCGGCGACGGCCGTACCGGTCGGCGTCGCACGGAGACCGGGTGGCGCCTCCGGTCGAGGGCCGTCATCGGTGACGATCCGGACGTCCGGACCCGTCTCGTCGGTACCGATGTCGTCGATCGCGGCACCGTCGACTGCGGTACCGACGACCCCGACATGATCAGCCGCCACCGTGCGACCGACCCCCAGCCCGGTGAGCTGCGCGACGAGCGCCTCGAACACCGCCCGCGCACAGGGGCCCGTCCCGACGACGACGACGTGGCACGACGCAGAAGCCCCCACCTCGACGCACTCGGTTCCCCCGTCCGGTCGTCGTCCGAGCACCAGCGCGACGCCGGCGTCGGCGCGCGGGGACGTCGGGACGCCTCGGTCCGACGCGAGGTCGGACTCGCATCCGCCGGTGGTGCCTGCGACCCCGGACCCGGGGTGCGCCGAGACATCGATCGGACTCGGCGGCAGGGTGACGACGACCCGAGGTGGACCAGCGCCGGGAGCCCGGACCGTCAGCGCGTCGAGCACCGCGCAGCACGCCGCCGCCGCGAGCAGCACCACCCTGGCGGAACCGGCGAGGTCGGCGAGGACCCCGACGAGCACGAGCACCACGGCCGACGCGACCAGGCACCATCGGGCAACGAGCGGAGACATGCCGAGAGCCAAGCAGCCCCTCGCCTCCGAGGTCGGACGCGAGGGGCTACTCGTGGACGCAGCGTGATGCAGGGCCCCCTGTGGAGGACTGTGCGCGCCGCGGCGGGACTACTGCACGAGGAAGAACTGCTCGCCGATGTCGACCCGTGCGCCACGCTCCACCCGGTAGCGACGCCCGGGTTCGCAGCGCCGGATGCTCCCGTCGATGTGCCGGATGACCGTGCCGTTGCCCGAGTGTCGATCGGACACCCAGAGGTCGTCGCCGTCACGCCCGAGCTCGAGGTGCGTCTTCGACACCGACTTGCCGGGATCGTGGACCGTCAGCAGGTCGTCGAAGCGCTCTGCGGGCTCCGGGCGCGGCAGCCGCCCGAGCAGCCCCGTCCCGTGCACCGCGGTGCGCTCCCCCGTGCTGAAGTGCAGCACGAAGGGCGCGGTCGACTCGGTCTTCACGACGATGCGCGTCTCCTCGACGTCCTCGTCGGGTTCGAGGTCACCGCTCGACGGCACCACCGCGACGTCGACCGGCGGGAGGACCGGGCCGGTCGAGCCCGGGATCGGCGGCAGCGGCGCGGCGCGCGGGACCGGCGGGAGGTCCTGGCCACCGGTTCCGACGCCCACGCCGCCACGGACGTCAGCATCGGTGGACCGGGCCGAGGACGGCACGGTGGGCGACGCCGGTGCAGGCGGGACCGCTGCGCCATCGGTCGCGCGTTCGGGCTCCTCGAGTGCAGCCCGCGCCTCGTCGGTGCGATCGACGTCGGTGCGATCGACGTCGGTGCGATCGACATCAGTGCGATCGACATCAGTGCGATCGACATCGACCGGACCGGCACCGGTCACGCCGTCAGCGGTCGCGCCGTCCACGGCTCGCTCACGGTCGGCGGCTCGATCGCCGTCAGCGGCTCGATCGCCGTCGGGAGCGCCGGCGGCCGATTCGTCGTCGGGCTCGGACGCTCCGGACCCGCCGTCGACGCCGTCCTCCGGGCGCTCGTCACCGGCGCGGACCTCGTCGTCGGCGGCCCAGTCCGGCCGTGCCATCGGCAGCGGCACCACCGGGCCGGTGAAGGCCGCGGTCACGGTCGGACGAACCGCACCGCACTCCGCGCAGAAGATGTCGTCGGGCTCGAGCGTGTGGCCGCACACCGGGCAGGTCGCCGGACCGCTGCCCGGAGCGATCAGCGGTGTCGGCGCGGGACGACGGTCGACCAGTGGTTCGACCACCGCGGTGTCGCCGGCACGGGACTGCTCGTCACCGGACGACGCGTCGTGCTGGTCCTCCACGGGCGGTTCGGCGGCGGCAGGACCACGACCGACCCACCAGGAGGGCCGTGACGGCGCTGCCGTCGGCTGCTGCGCGACAGGAGGAGACCACACCGGGGCCGCAGGCGGCTCGGGGCGTTCCGACGTCGCGTCGGTGGTCGGCGCGAGCCGGGTGCGTTCGGTGTCCGCGAGCTCGCCGGACGCGGTGCTCCGGTCAGCCGGGGCGGGCGGTTCCGCGGAGGACGGGTACGCATCGGGGTCGAGGGGCGGCTCCACCTCCGGAGCGCCCGCCCGCAGGTCGGCCGCGCCCGGCACGGCCGAGCTGCCTGCACGACTCCCGGTCTCGCCGGCTCCGGCGCCGGTCTCGGAAGTACCGGTTGCGTCGGCACCAGCTCCGTCAGCACCGGTCGCCCAGTCATCGGTCGATCCGGTGCCGCCGCGCGGTCGGCCCGGGTCGCCGTCCTCGGGTCGTGCCCACGCGGGGCCGCCGACCGCAGTACGGGGGGAGGCGGAATCGGGCGGACCGGCCGGCCCAGCCGGAGCTGACGGACGATCGGGCACGGGAGCCGCGGACCGCCGGTCCTCGCCGGTGAGCCAGGCGCGCGTCGCGGGATCCAGCGTCGCCTCCGGCAACCACGCCTCGGCCGCCGGGTCGGGCCGGTGACCGTACTGGTCGGGCTGGCGGAGCGGCGGTGGCGGGGTGTCGTCCACGGGCGCCGCCGGAGCGGGCCGGCGGCTCGCCGAGACGTTCACCGACCGCCCGCACTCACCGCAGAAGATCGCGCCGTCCGGCAGCATCGATCCGCAGTGTTCGCATCTGATCACGGTTCGCCTCTGTCCTCACTCGGCCGTCCACGACGCTCGCCGGCCTCCGGACCATCGTAGTCACGGGCACCGGGACGCCCCTGGTCGACGCTGGTACCGACCCCGGTGACCGTGGCCCCGGCACGCGCCGGTCCCGTCCCGGGACGCCGCCGCAGCCACCCGACACCGGAGCGGAGTGACCGCAACGACACGGCCGCCCGGACGCGCTCGCGGCGCGTCCGGCCCTCGCGGAGGCTCTCGATCGCCTCCTCGGTCGCCGACCACATCCGGTCGGCCGTGCCCTGGTCGACGTCGTCCGGGCCGAAGACGCTGCGGTCCGCCAGCGCGGCCAGCCCGGTACCGCCACGGCCGGGAGCACCGGCGACGGCCTCGCGGCGGGTCGCGCCTTCCGGCACGGCGTGCCCCCGGTCGAGCAGCGCGTCCCGGTACTCGTCCCACGCCCCGGTGACGCGGGCACGAGGGGTCGGTGCCCTGCGTCGGCGGCGTCGCCGGACCCGCTTGCACAGCAGCACGATCGCGAAGGGCAGGAGGACGAGGGCGACGAAGCCCAGCGTCGCGAGGACCCACGGCAGCGCCGCGAGCAGCACCTGGAGCCACAGCGGGGGCACGGGCGGTGTCTCGCGGTCGGTCTGCGGCGGCGCCTGCTGGTCCTGGTCCTGCCGCTCGACGGGCGGCGGCGGGACGACCGTCTCCGGGCGCGTGACGGGTTGCGGGGTCTGGTCCTGCTCCTCCGGGATCTCCCGCACGACGGGGTTCGGGTTCAGGGTGACCCAGCCCCACTGTGCCGTGTCCACCTCGACCCGCGCGGTCACGTCGGACCCGCGCAGCGTCGTCGTCCCGCCCGAGCCGGACGTCCTGCCGGCCGAGGAGGCGCCGGAGTCGCCGCCCGGGGTGAACCCCATCACGACCCGCGACGGGAACCCGATCTGCCGCGCCATCAGTGCCGCTGCCACCGCGTACTGTTCCTGGTCGCCGATCATGACCGGCGCGGTGAGGAGCTCCTGGATGCGGTCGGCGCCGTGCCCGGAGCGGCTGGCACGGTCGTCACCGACGCCGTGGCTGACGTAGCCGGTGCTGGTGAGCCACCGGACGGCGGCGACGAGCTTCTCCCCGTCCGTCCGGGCATCGGCGGTCGTCGACTCCACTCGCTCCCGCACGGCATCCGGCACCCCGGTCGCCGACGGGACCGCAGCCGTCCCCGGTCGTGCCGAGGCGAGCTGTTGGTCGTCCGGCTGGTCGGGCAGCACCGCATCGAGGTCGTAGCGGGTACCCGCCCCGACCCCGCCGACGACGGCGCCGGTCGACGTCGCACGGTCGTAGAAGAAGGAGCGCCGCGCCTGCTCCGCGCCGTCCCCGCGGAAGGTCACCGATTCCAGGTCCCCGACGGTCGGCAGCCAGACGCCTCGGTAGGCGTCGACATCCACCCCGACCTGGAGATCGGTCCCCCGCACGCCGCCGACGTCGACGGTCGTCGGCACCCGCTCGAACGTGCCGGATGCGGACGCCCCGTCGTCGCCGCCGACCCGGAACACGACCCCGTCGTACGTGTCGAGGGTCGCGATCCGGACGAACCCGCCCTGCGGCAGCCCCGACACACGCAACTGGGTCGCGTCGGCCGAGCCGGTCTCCTCGTACGCCCGGAAGGTGCTCAGCGGACTGACCTCGTCGCGGGGGTCGAAGGGCTTGACGACTTCGGTGCGCGCCACGGTACGACCGACCGAGGGCGGCGCGACCAGCCCGAGTCCGGTCGCGACGACCGCCGCCGCCAGCACGGTCCCCGTCCCGACGAGCGCGGGTCGCGCCACGGACCGCCACACCGGGACCCGGCCACCGACGGTCGCCGCGACGGAGGCCGCCCTGCGGGAGTGCCGGACGACGAGCGCCCAGACCAGGGCGATCCCGCCGAGCGCGACCGCGGTCGCGACCGAGACGTCGAGGCGGCTCGGTCCGACGACGACACCCGCCGCGAACAGGACGAGCGCCGGGATGCTCGCGGTCTCCGGCCTGGAGGCGCGGATCGCCACGGTCACGGCCGTCACCGTGGCGACGAGGGTCGTCACGAAGTACGGCACGAGCAGGGACTCGTAGGACCCGACCGGCAGGCTGACGGTGACGAGTCGCTTCCAGTCGAGCGCGACGCCGGCGAAGAGGTCGACGAGGCCCGGTCCGGTCGGCAGCAGCCCTGCGGCCTCGGCCGGGACCGCGACGGGCACCCCGGTCAGGGTGAAGACGGCCACGGTCAGGACGCCGACGACCACCGTCGGCAGTCGCCCGAGCGCGCCGGCCCACGCGACGACGGTCCCTGCGACGACCGCGGTGACGCCCGCGGTCACCATCGAACCGTCGCGGTGGATCGGCCACCAGGCGGTGCTCGCCACCGCGACGAGGAGCCAGACGAGGAGGGTCCCGCCTACCAGGCGGGCGGGCGAGCGCCGGCGCGCCGCGCGGCGGGTCGCCCCGCGGCCGCGCGTCCGTCGGTCCGTGGACGTCGCGGCACTCACGCGGCGGCCGCCGACCGGTGCAGGGCCTGGCGCAGGTCCTCGAGGTAGCCGATGGTCAGCACGGTGAGACCGGCGACACGGAGGACGCGCGGCTGGGCCTCGGGCTCGCAGGTGACGGCCACGACCTCGACCCCCACGGGGAAGCGCGTCGCGGCGAGCCGGAGCGCCGGCAGTCCGACCGCGGAACCCACCACCAGGAAGGCGACCGAGATGCCCGCGGTGTCGTTGCCGACGATCCCGGCGACCTCGGCGACGGGCAGGCAGGCGTCGGAGAGTCCGACGGTCGCGAACTCGTCCAGCAGTCGGGTCGGGGTGACGGTGGCCAGCCGGTGCACCGCCCGCACCGGGCGCTTGGCGTACTCCGGCGTGCGCTCGGACACGACGACGGACACCTCCCGCCCGTCCCGGACGGCACGGGCACCGAGGGACGCGGCGACGCTCACGGCGAGCTCGAACCCGTCGTCGTCGTCGAACTCGGCCCGTCGGGTCGCGAGGGCCACCACGAGGTGGGACCGCCGGGTGTCCTCGAACTGGCGGACCATGAGCGCGCCGGACTTCGCGGTCGACTTCCAGTGGATGGTGCGGGGGTCGTCACCGGGGACGTACTCGCGGACGGCGTGGAACGCGATGTCGGCCGGGGAGAGGTCGGTCGTCGCCTGCCCCTCGAGGTCGCGGACGAGCCCGGTGCTCGTCGACGGGATCGCGATCGTGCGCGGGTGGACGATCACCTGCTCCCGGGCTGTCCAGACGACCTCGCGACGCACCAGCCCGACCGGGTCGGCCCGGACGCCGGTCACCGGACCGACGTCGAGCACACCCCGCCGCACCGTCGGCACGGGCACCAGCTCCTCGAACACGCCACCGGGGGCGACGGACGGCACCGCGACGTCCACCAGGCCGGAGCCGACGGGCAGCTCGACCGTGGTCGGGACGGACGGCAGCCGAGCCGGGTTCTCCGCGGTGACCACGACCCCGGCGTCGTCGCCGACCGCCACGCGGTGCTGCGGTAGCCGCATGCGCACGACCAGACGGGTCCGCCCGACGAGCGCGACGGCGGCCACCACCGCGAGCACGGCACCGGCGAAGCCCACCACCACGACCTCGCGCAGTCCGAAGCGGTACCCGACCACGAAGGCGACGACCGTGACGGCGGCGACCGTCCATCCGAGGCCGGTGACCACCGCGGCGACCTCGGCCCACAGACGTCGCACGGTCCTCCAGGCCGTCGCCCACGCCTTCGCCGCACCGACGACCGCGTCGGCGGCGACGCCCTCGCGGTCTCCGACGAGCCGGGTGCGCACGTTCGTGAGGCCGGCGACCGTCGTCGTCCGTTCGGGCGCGACCGGACCGCGACGGGACCTCGTGCTGCCGCGTCGCGTCCTGGTGCTGCTGGGTCGGCGGTCGGTCACGACGCCGCTCGGTCGGCCGGTGGCGGCGTCTCGACCAGGAGCTGCGCCACGACACTCGTGGCGCTGACCCCGTCGAACTCGGCCTCGGCGTCGAGCACGAGACGGTGCGCCAGCACCGGGACGGCCAGCGCCTTCACGTCGTCCGGGGTCACGTAGTGGCGGCCGTGCACCGCGGCGTACACGCGGGCGGCGCGGACGAGCCCCATCGCGCCGCGCACGCTCACACCGAGGCGGACCTCGCCGGCGGCACGCGTCGCGTCGACGAGGCGGGCGACGTAGTCGGCGATCGTGGGGTCGACGTGGACGGTGCGGGCGAGCGCGGCCATCTCCGTGACGGTCGCCGCGGGGACGACGCTCGGCAGGGGCACCGAGGCGGACGGTGCCGAGGAGGTCTCGAGGATCCGGACGGTGGCTGCGTGGTCCGGGTATCCGATCGAGGTGCGTACGAGGAACCGGTCGAGCTGGGCCTCGGGCAGGCGGTAGGTGCCGGCCTGTTCGACCGGGTTCTGCGTCGCGATCACCATGAACGGGGCCGCCAGACGGTGGTTCACGCCGTCGACGGTCACCGCCGACTCCTCCATCGCCTCGAGGAGCGCGGACTGCGTCTTCGGACTGGCCCGGTTGATCTCGTCCGCGAGCACGATGTTGGCGAACACCGGACCACGGTGGAAGTCGAACTCCTGCGTGCGCTGGTCGTACACGCTGATGCCCGTGATGTCTCCGGGCAGCAGGTCCGGGGTGAACTGGATCCGGTTCGTCGATCCCTGCACGCTCTGCGCCATCGCGCGGGCCAGGCTCGTCTTGCCCGTCCCGGGGACGTCCTCGAGGAGCAGGTGCCCCTCGCTGAGCATCGTCGTCACGGCGAGCCGGATGACGAACGTCTTCCCGAGGAGCACCTGCTCGACGTTGGTCACGATCCGGCCGGCGACGTCGGCGAACCAGGTGGCCTGCTCGGGGGTCATGCTCATGCGGTGGTGTCCTCGTTCTCGGGGGCGGGATCGCTGGCGGGTCGAGACCCTAGCCTGCGGTGGGGCTGCTCGGGTCGGTACCGGACGGCGGGTCGGCCGTGCCGGTGGCCGGGTTCGCAATGTCGCGGCGGGCTCCGTTCGGGTCCTGCTGGCCCTTCACGGTCGCCTTGACCCTGATGGACGAGTACCCGCTGGGCACCTTGTCGCGGGTCGTCCACGCGGCGTTCGTGTCCGGGTTCGTGCCGTTGCAGACCACAACCAGGTTGCAGTACGAAATCTCGTAACCACTCGGCGTCAGACCGCCCGCGTTGGCTGGCTTGTTGATCACCGGGGGTTGACCCACGACAGCACTCTCGACCGACGCGCGGGTGGTGAACGGCGTCAGCGTCCCGAGGTCGGTCGACGAGCAGTAGTCGTTCGTCTCCGTGGTGCAGGCGTAGAGCACGATGTCACTCTCGACGCCGAAGCCGGCCCCCAGGGTGTTCGTCGTGCCGTTCAGCGGGATCAGGGCACTGCCGTTCACCGCGTACGCGTAGTGATCGACTCCCGGTCGGCCATCGACGCGCACTGCGATGAGCACGCTCCCGTCTTGGTCAGGACCGACCAGTGCAGCGTTGCCGGTCGGAGCCGACGGCGAAGTGAAGCTCGTCACCGGGTTCGAAGCGCCGACGGAGCAGAATCCGCCGGAGTTGGCGCTGAACACGACATAGCGGTAATCACCTGCATCACCGCTCACACCCCGATCCGGGCTCGACTGCACGGATTGGAGGCCGCGGGCGTCGCAGGTGGTGGGGACCGCACCGCTCGTGCGGTACACGGTGTTGGTCAGTTGACCGCCCTGAGCGCTGCCCCCGGTCACTGACCAGTCGACGACGGTCTTGCCGTTCTCCGCTCGAGACGACGCGGTGATCGCCGCGGCGGTCGGCTGTCCGTAGGCGACGGCGTCGCCCGACGTCGATCGGTTCCAGTCGGCATCTGATGCGACGATCGCGCGGTTCTTCGCGTAGACAGTTGCCGAGTAGGAGGCACCTGGCGTGAGCCCGTCGAACGTCGCGGACGAGTTTCCTGCAGCGACGGTCTGCGTCGTCCCTCCACTGCCGTTGAGGGCAACGACGTAACTCGACACCGCGCTCCCCGGGCCGGGCTTCGGGACGGGCGTCCACGACACGACGATCTGGTTCGGGGTCGAGGTGCTCGCGGCAGCCGTCACGTTCTGTGGGGCGCCCGGGATGAAGTCGGCGCTCATGACAGCGCTGGTCGCGGACGGAGAAGAGGTCCCGATCGCGTTCGTCGCTGTGACCCGGAACGTGTACCGCTGTTGAGGATCCAGGTCCGTCAGGGAACAAACGGTCGCCGCACCACAGTCACGGGCGTACGAGGAGCCGCCGTCGCCACTGCCGGTGACCCGGTAGTTCGTGATCGGCGCGTTGTTCGCCAGTGGGGTCGACCACTGCAGACGGACCACACCGCCTTCGTACGACCCGGTCTTGGTGGGTGCCCCCGGCGCGTCCGGGACGTCCTGCACCGAGACGGTGACGTCGCCCCAGACGTACCGCGACGGGTCGTCCGTCGCGTCGGCGACCTGGTACTGCAGGTGTGCGTCGACGGGCTGAGCACCGTTCGCGACGGTGACCTGCAGCCGGGACCGGTCGGCGCTCGGCGTGACGCTCACGCCGGCGGGGAGTCCACCGGTGAGTCCGCGGATCGCGACCACCCGGAGCGACCGGTCCGGGAACGGGTTCGTCGCCTGGTCGTTCGCCAGGACGTCGATGGTCGCGGACGTCCCGCGCGCGACGACGGCGCGATCGGCTCCCGGCTGCACGAGGGGCCTGGTCGACCCGACGATCCCGACCTGGACGACGCCGGCACGGCCCTGGTTGGCGGCGTCGGACACCCCGATGCCGATCGACGCCGTCGTGTCCTTCGCCGCGTCCTCGGCCACGGACACCCGGAGCTGCTGGCCCTGGACGGTCGCGGTGGTGCCGGAGCCCGGGCGGCTGACGACGGAGTACCGCAGCTCCCCGAGGTCGTCCGGGTACGGGTAGTCCGTCAGCTTCGTCAGGTCGAGCGTCCGGGAGTCGCCCGGCTGCATGTCGATCGACGACCCGGTGAACGCGGGTGGCTGGTTCGACCGCGGAGTGACCTTGATCGGCAGGACGAGCGTCGCGACCCGGCCCTTGCCGCCGTTCGTGCTCGAGCCGTCGGTGACCTCGAAGGAGATCGACGCATTGCCGTAGAAGAGCTTCGAGGACGTGAACTGCAGCGTCGACCGGTCGACCACGAGATCCTGACCGTTCGCGTGCGTCGCCTTCACGGTGCTGCGGTCGGTGATCTGCGCGGTGCGCCCGTTCGCCGTGACCACGTAGCGGTCGAGCGGGATGCGGACTGTGGCCTCGCTCTTCACGGTCACCGCGCCGACGCTGCGGTCGACCTGCGGCAGGGCGTCGTCGAACCCGGGCACGTGCACGAAGCCGTACGACACGACGTCGGGGTGGTCGCTCCTGGCGACCGAGAACGGCACGACCTGCGCGGCGTCCGTCAACCGGATGGTGATCCGACGGTCCTTCGTCACCTGCGCGGTGTCGCCGTAGCCGTCGACCACGCCGACCTCGAGTCGCGAGGTCGACCCCTCGGCGAAGAAGACGTTCTGCAGCACGTCGACCGTCACGCTCTCGCGGCGCAGGATGTCCTGCAGGTCGAGCGTGGTGTCCTCGACCTCCGGCCGGAGCGGCGGGGCGTCGCGGTCGACCGTCACGGTCAGGAAGGCGGTGCTCGACCCACCGCTCGCGTTGGCGACCGTGTAGAGCACCGCGAAGTCACCCTCGGTGGCGGAGCGGGGCGGTGTGACCCGCACCTGGCTGCGCTGGAGCACCTTCGCCGTGACCCCGGCGGCGGTGGGTTCCGCAGCGGTGACGGTGAGCTGCCCGCCCTCCGGGTCGGAGTCGTTCTGGAGGACCCGGACGGTGACGGACCCCCCGGGACGGATGGTCACGTGGTCGGCCTGGGCGACGGGGTTCGCGGCCTGCTCGGCGCGCGGGCTGATGCCGACCCGGACCGTCCCGGTCGCGCGGGCGCCGAGCGCGTCCACGACGGTGTACGTGAACTCGTCGGTACCGGAGGAGTAGTCCCCCGCGTCGTAGGTGAGCGCGTCCGCGGTGACGTCGCTCACCGATCCCTTCTCGGGGTTGTCGGCGACGCCGACGAGCTGCACCGAGTCGCCGTCGGGATCGATGCCGTTCAGCGGCACGGTGATGCGCACGGCCTGTCCGGCGACGGCGCGCGCCGTCACGGTCTCGGGTACCGGCGGGTTGTTCGTCGCGACGTCACGCTCCCGCACGGAGATCGACACCGTCGCGTCGGCGTACTGCCCGTCCGGCCCACGGACGCGGTAGACCGCGGTGTGGTTGCCGGGCGTGTGTGGTGCGAGGTACCGGAGCCGGTCGCCCGCCACGAAGAGCAGCCCGCCGTCGCCCGGGACGTTCTGCACGAGCTGCGGGTCGAGCGTCAGCGGCTCACCCTCCGGCTGGGTGTCGTTCGCCAGGACGTCGATCTCGGCCACGTCCCCGACCCGCACCGTGGCGGAGTCGGCCTGCGCCACGGGCGGTTGGATCCGGTCGGGCTTCGGGATCTCGACCACCGTGATCGTCCCGGCGGCGGTGGCCAGCCCGTTCGACTCCGTGTACCCGAACGTCACCGGCCCGTCGAGCGGCGCGGTCAGCGTGACCCGGACGACGTGCTGGTCGAGGATGCTCGCCTGCACCCCGGTGGCGCGACCGGGCCCGTCGAGCGCGGTGACCATCAGGACGCCGCCGGCCGGGTCGGTGTCCGTCGCGGTGACGTCGGTGTCCTTCGTCGACAGGGTGGTGACGAACACCGTCTTGGGCGTCGTGATCGGCGGGGTGGATGCGTCGGGCGGGGCGAGCACGGTGACCCGGACGACGCCGCTCGCGGTCTTCGTGCCGTCGGTGACGGTGTACTCGAGCTGGTGGTCCCCCACCGCGGCACCCTGGACGCGGAACGTGCCGGCGTCGTACGAGGGGGTGACCGTCAGGCCGCTCGACGACGACACGCTGGTCAGCGTGACGGTGCCGTTGCCGCCGCGGACGTGGTCGAGCGGCTCCACCGTGAACGCCTTGTCGGCGTAGCCCTGCACCGCGAACGCATCGGCGCGCAGCGGGACGTTCCCCTGCGCCGCGACCCGGACGGTCATCGACCCGCGGCCGCGGTCGCGTCCGTCGCTCACGACGAGCTGCACGGTGCGGTCGCCGGTCCGGCCGCTCGCGTTGCGGAAGTCGAGCAGCCCGTCCGGCGTGGTCGAGACACGGTCGCCGTCCGCCGAGGCGGACTCCAGGTAGACCGGGTCGCCGTCCGGGTCGACCCAGTCCGACAGCACGTCGGTCACGACGTGCCCGTTCTGCACCACGTCGGCCGAGGTGCTGCGGACCTGTCGCGGCGGCTCGTTCTCCGAGTCGGGACGGACGGTCACGCGCACGGTCGCACTGTCCGACCCGCCGTTGCCGTCGGTGATCGTGTACTGGAAGGACAGCGTGCCGCGGGCGTCCGCGGTGAGCGTGACCTGCAGCCGCTGCCCGTCGCCGACGATCGCGATGGTGCCCTGACCGTCGGGGATGCTGCCGACCTCGCTGATGACCAGTGGGTCACCGTTCGGGTCGTAGTCGTTGAGGAGCACCGGCAGGCTCGTCGTCCGTCCGGGACGCGCGCCGAGCTCGTCGTCCACGGCCACCGGCGGCTTCTGGTCCTTGTCCACCTGCGGGTCGTCGTCCGACACCCGTTCCTGCTGCCGCTCGTCGTCCTGGTCGACCAGGTCGGACCAGTTGTCGATGAGCTGTCCGCTGCGACCGATCGCCCACGACCGCCCGCTCCGCGGGTCGTTCGCCACGACGGTCTCGCCGTTGTGCACGATCTGCAGGTCGTCGGCGTCGGCGCTCTGCGCCAGCCGCTGCAGCCCGCTGCCGCGGCAGGAGTCCATCGCCTGCCCGCCCGCCCACGCGGCGTAGGTGCACGAGCCGACCACCGTCGGGCGCGCCGCTCGACCCGAGACCCGCAGTGCCGTCCGGTCCACCTGGCCGGAGGCGGAGACCCGCACCAGGCCCGCGGTACCGGCCACCAAGACCGAGGACGAGGAGTCGGACGACCGCTGCAGCGCAGGGGTCCCGCCGACGCGGTCACCGAGGTCGACGGTGTCCCCGTCGACCGAGAGCTGCCCCGTGGTCCGGTCGAGGACGGCGACGTGGTCCCCGAAGGACGCGACCTGGAACTCGTGGGAGCGGTCGAACCGGACGTCCCACCGCTGCTCGACCGTCAGCTCGGACCCGACGTCGACGAGTGACGCCCGCCCGGTGCGCGGCGAGTAGACGGCGACCCGGTCGTCGGAGGCGTCGAAGACGGCGTCGGCACCGAGGGTCAGGTCGGCCCTGGCCGAGGCGTCGAAGTCGGCCAGCCGGGCAGCCGGGGTCGCCCACAGCTCACCGGTGTCGCCGTTCCCGACGACGGCCGTGTCCCCGGCGAAGAACACCTGCGGCGACCCGGCGGGCAGGGTCACGGCGTCGCCCACGGTCGCATCGGCGACGTCGACCTTGGCCACGGTCCCCTTCGTGCCGTCGACGCTGTACACCTCGGCACCGCGCTGCACGACCGAGAGGTCGTCGCTCGGCGTCTCGACGGCGGTGTTCAGCGCCAGGACCCCGGTGTTCGCGCGGCCGACGGCTCCGTACTGCGCGGACGGCACCCACACCGTGCCGTCGCCGAGGTCGATCCGCTGCGTGTGGTACCCGGTCGACACGACCGCAGCGGTCGCCACCACGGCACCGACGACGACCGACGCACCGAGCGTCACGGCCGCCGACCGGTGCTTCGCCAGGAGCGCCCGGATCACCCGGTGCTCCCGATCGTCCCGCACTGCTCGGGGCTCGCGGCGCCGGTCTTGCCGTCACGGTTCACGGCGACCGTGATGCACTGCTCGGTCCCCGTCCCACCGGACACGACGAAGGTGGTGCCGGTCTGCTGGCTCGTCGCGCCGGACGAGGTGATGACGTAGGTGTCGCCGGGACGGAGCCCCGGGTCGGCCCAGCTGAACGACACCGAGTCGGCACCGGCGCGAGCGCTGACGTCACGGACGGTCGGGATCGACGCGGTGCCCGCGCGCGTGACGAGCAGGACGCTCACCACGGCGACGGCCGCGAGGACGAGGACACCGGCCGATCCGGCGACCACGACGTTCGTCCGGCCCCGTCGACGCGCGACGGTCGCCGAGCCGGTGCGGTGGACCGTCCCCACGCTCTGGACCCCCGCGAAGGCCCCGCCCTGGACGGCGCGCCGTGTGCGTCGCCGGGCGCCGGTCCGGGAGGGCGGCTGCAGCTCGCGGACGACGGTCCGGTCCGCGTCGGACGACGGGGTCGCGACCGCCCACGACTCGACGGCCACCTCGGCGGGGGTCTGCGGGATCCCGAGCTCCGCCTCGACCTGCTGGAGTCCGCGGACGAACTCCATCACGGTCGCCGGGCGCGTGGACACCCGGCGCGACATCGCCGTGGCGAGCAGTCGCTCGAGCGACGGCGGGACGTCGGTCCTGCCCGTCGGCCGGACGCCGCCCTTGTCGATCCGGTCCATCAGGTCCGCCGCGGCGTTCTTCCCGCCCGGGACCTCGAACGGACTGCGCCCTGCGAGCAGCGAGTAGACGGTGGCGGCGAGCGAGTACACCTCGGACTGCACGGTCCCGCGCGACTCGTCGCCGAGCACCTCGGGCGCGGACCACGGGATCGACATGCCCACTGGTTCGTCCGGGTCGGCGCTGCCGATGGTCGCGGCGATGCCGAAGTCCGACAGGACGGGGGTGCCGTAGGCGGTGCGCAGGATGTTGGAGGGCTTGACGTCCCGGTGGAGCACGCCCTCCCGGTGGGCCGTCTCGAGTGCCGACCCGATGCGGATGCCGACGGCCAGGATCTCCGACACGGGGAGCGGCTCGCGGCGGTACCGCTGGCTGAGCGACGACGAGCACAGCTCCATGACCAGGTACGGTCGCCCGTCGGCCGCGATGCTCGCCTGGAACACCGTGAGGATGGACGGGTGCGTGCTGAGCCGGGCCATGAGGTTCGCCTCGGCCTGGAACATCTGCCGGACGCGCTCGTCGACGACCTCGTCCAGGAGCACCTTCACCGCGACCTGCCGTCGGGGCATGTCCTGTTCGTAGAGGAACACGTCGGCGAAGCCACCGGAGCCCAGGACGTGGACGGGGCTGAACCCGGGGATGACGGGCGGGTCGGACGGCAGGCGTCGGGCCATCTGCGTCGTTCCCTCCCCCGGCCCCCGGCCGGATCTTCCGTTCCTCGCAGCCAGGTCATTCTACGGAGCGGGCCCCGACGCCCGGGAGCCACGGGCGACCCTGTGGACAGCGACCATCCCCCACTTCGGGGGACGCCGGAGCCGCCGGTCGCGGTCAGTGCCGCGGCAGCGTGTCCTCGACGTCGGTGTCCTCCGGCGCGCTGTCGACCTGCACGACCACCACCGTGACGTTGTCGCGGCCGCCGGCGACGACCGCGTCGCCGACCAGCCGCTCGGCCAGTGCCTGGGCTCCGGGCACCCGCGCCGCGATCCGGGCGATGCCGACGTCGCCGAGTTCCTTGGTGAGTCCGTCGGAGCACACCAGGTAGCGGTCGCCGGCGCGCAGCGGCAGCGTCCACCAGTCGGGCTCCGGCGGCTCGCCGAAGCCGACCGCGCGGGTGATGACGTTGCTGTCGGGGTGCTGCTCGGCGTCCTCGGCCCGGAGCAGGCCGGCATCGACCATCTCCTGCACGACCGAGTGGTCCACCGTCACCCGTCGCAGTGCACCCGACTCGATCCGGTAGGTGCGGGAGTCGCCGACGTTGAACACGAGCGCGGCCGGCTGTCCGTGGCTCGCGACGAGCGCGAGGCCGGTCACGGTGGTGCCCGCGCCGAGGGCGTTGCCACCGGCCGCCCGCTCGATGTCGGCGGTGGCGAGCAGCAGCGCCCGCTGGATGTCCCGGCGGCTGCTGAAGTCGCCGGTCGCGACCTGGTCGAGTCGGCGGACGACCGCGTCACTCGCCCGGTCCCCCGCCAGGTGTCCGCCCATGCCGTCGGCGACCACGAAGAAGGGTGCGCCGACGAGGTAGCTGTCCTCGTTGTGGTCCCGACGGCGACCCACGTCGGTCGCGGCTCCCCACGAGAGCGTCAGGGGGGTGCCGGCTGCGCCGGGGACGTCGATGGCGTGCTCGGTGGCAGCTCGGCCGAGTTCGGTCACGGTTTCAGGATCGCTCTCTGGGAGTGGCGGGACGTGCCGGACGGACGGTCCGTCACGGGGCCGGCGGGAACGGTGGGAGGCCGTCGTCCGGTCCGACCCGGAGGTGCGGCGACAGGACCTCGATGACGTTGCCGTCACCGATCTCGACGAGCGTACCCGTCAGGACGACGATCGACGCACCCGCGGCCATCCGGAACGGCGCGGCGCCGGGTGGTCGGACGACGGTACCGTTCGTCGACCGCAGGTCCTCGACGACGGCGGCCTCGCCTGCGGCGTGCACGAGCAGGTGCGACGACGACACCTGTCCGCTCGGGGACGGGACGGGCACGAGGACGGGACCGTCGTCGACCACCACGCGTGGCGCGGCAGGTCGACGTCCGACGACCAACGGTCGGTCGAGCCGGACGACGCGCCCGCCGATCCGCACGGACGGCGTCCGGCGCTGGACCGGGCGCTCGTCGGCGACCGGAGCTGCCGCACCCGCTGGTGCTCCCACCGGTGTCGCCTCCGGAGCCGGCCGACCGGGCCGACCACGCAGCACCGTGTCGTCCGCGGCTGGTCCGGCACCCGGTCGGACGCCTCGAGCGGGACGGATCACCGTGTCGCCGTACGGGTCGTCGTCGGCACGGTCGTCCGGCTCCGCAGCGGGAGGGCCCTCCGGCTCCGCGCAGTCCTTGCCGGACAGCGCCGGCGTGACGGACCTGCCGCCGGACGCGGCACGCGGACCGATCGCGGGTCCGGTGTCGGAACGCGCACGGATGACCGTGTCGTCGTCGTGCACTGGTTCCCGCTCCATGGTCATCCCACCGTAGACGATCCTGTCGACCCCGTCGGCGCCCACGCAGGGCCGTGTCCGGCACGGACGGCACGCAGGACCAACCAGCCGAAGGGGTCGTCCGGTCGCGTGTCCAGTGCGTGCCGCGCGCGCACCTCCGCACGCGCGGACGAGCCGAGTGCCCAGGCACACCAGGCGCCGAGGGCGAGCGCGCCGGCTGCGCCGATCGCCACGTCTCCCCCGACCGCTCCATCGGCGCGCCAGATCCGCCAGGCGGCGGCACACCGATCGCCCGCGAGGCGCAACCGCGTGCGGTCGGGTTCCGGACCCGACCCGCCGAGCGCCGGTGGTGTCGGATCGCGGAACGGGTCGAACGGGACGACCGTCCCGGGGTCCGGACGCCCGCGCGCAGCGAGGAAGCCGACCAGCGCGAAGCGTGTCGCGAGCGCGCCGCACGCCGTCGTCACGGCGACGGCCTGCGCACGCGTGAGCACCTCGTCCTCCGCCGGTCCACCGGCGCCTCGCGGCGGAGACGGGGCGACGAGCGCGCCGCAAGCGGCACGCAGGGTGACCGCAGCGGCGATCTCGCGCGGGTAGCGCACCAGGGTGGACGGAGGGCGTCGTGTCGTGTAGGTCATGCACGAGATCGTGACGGGTGCCGCGCCTCCCGGCCGATGGCAACAGAGCATCTGTGGACGGGTCCGACGGATCCGCCGGCTGTGCAGGACGGAGCCCTGCTGGCGGTCAGAGCCGTACCGGCTCGAGGCTCTCGGCCACGAGGTCCCACCCGTCGTCCGTCTGCTCGACGACCACGCCGTGTTCACCCGCCCACCGCAGCAACCCCGCGGTGTCGCCCACGTCGGCAGCGGTGCGCGCGAGGAGCGAGGTCAGCCGCCCCTTCGCCGTCTTGTTCCAGTGGTTGAGCGCACGCCGACGACCGCCCTCGTCGACGGAGACCACCCGGAGGGTGACCGCCTCGGGTACCGGTCCGAGGGCACGGTAGCCCTCGGAACGCAGGTCGAGCACGAGGCCGTCCGCGAGACGACCGAGCGCACGGGCCGACGGCCCGGGCCAGTGCCCGGCGAGTCGGAGCGCTCCGAGTCTGGAGTCGTGCGAGAGCCGGTACGCGGGGATGTGGTCGCCGGCACCGATCGGACCGAACATCGCGGACTGGACCACGACGTGGTCGGACCACCAGCGCCGCGTCACGTCGTCCGCACCGGGGGCGTCGAGCGGGTCGTAGAGCACGCCCGTGTACCGCTCGATCGCCGGCAGTGTCGGTGCGGTGTCGAGCTCCAGGTTGCGGAGGCGCTCCGACACGGACCGCGGGCCGAGCTTCAGGGCCGTCCGTGCGGTGGACTCCTCGGAACTGACGGAGCGGGCCGCGGTGATCACCGCGGCCCGCTCGTCGGACAGTTCCGGGAAGGACAGCCCACCCAGGTCGAGGGTGCGTGCCGTGTCCCCGCCCTCCCGCTTCGTCTCGGACGGCGGGAGGAGGACGGTCAGTCCGGTCAGGACGCCAGCGCGGCCTGCCGCGCCACGATCGTGACCGTGTCGTGCTCGACCGACAGGAAGCCGTCCTCGGCGTCCGCCGTCACCGTCGAGCCGTCGGCCCGGGTGATGCGGACCTGGCCCTGCGCGAGGGTGGCGAGCAGCGGCTCGTGCCCCGCGAGGATGCCGATCTGGCCCTCCGTCGTCCGTGCGACGACCATGGTGGCGTCGCCCGTCCAGACCTCGCGGTCCGCCGAGACGACGCTCACGGTGAGTGCCGCCATGTCAGCGGTTCTCCTTCTGGATCTGCGCCCACTTCTCTTCGACGTCGTTGATGCCACCAACGTTGAAGAAGGCCTGCGTGGCCACGTGGTCGAACTCGCCGTCGGCGATCGCGCGGAAGGACTCGATCGTGTCCTTGAGCGGGACCGTCGAACCCTCGACACCCGTGAACTTCTTGGCCATGTACGTGTTCTGCGAGAGGAACTGCTGGATACGACGAGCGCGCTCGACCGTGATCTTGTCCTCTTCGGAGAGCTCGTCGACACCGAGGATCGCGATGATCTCCTGCAGCTCCTTGTTCTTCTGCAGGATCTGCTTGACGCGCGTCGCGGTCTCGTAGTGGTCGGCGCCCAGGTACCGGGGGTCCATGATCCGCGACGTGGAGGTCAGCGGGTCGATGGCCGGGTACAGACCCTGCGACGCGATCTCACGGGAGAGCTCGGTCGTGGCGTCGAGGTGCGCGAACGTGGTCGCCGGCGCCGGGTCGGTGTAGTCGTCGGCGGGGACGTAGATCGCCTGCAGCGAGGTGATCGAGTGACCACGTGTCGAGGTGATGCGCTCCTGGAGCACACCCATCTCGTCGGCGAGGTTCGGCTGGTAGCCCACCGCGGACGGCATGCGGCCGAGGAGCGTGGAGACCTCGGAACCGGCCTGCGTGAAGCGGAAGATGTTGTCGATGAAGAGGAGCACGTCCTGCTTCTGGACGTCGCGGAAGTACTCCGCCATCGTCAGCGCCGACAGGGCCACGCGCAGGCGCGTTCCCGGCGGCTCGTCCATCTGGCCGAACACGAGGGCCGTCTTGTCGAAGACACCCGCCTCTTCCATCTCGCCGATGAGGTCGTTGCCCTCGCGGGTGCGCTCGCCGACACCGGCGAACACCGACACACCACCGTGGTCCTGCGCGACGCGCTGGATCATCTCCTGGATGAGGACCGTCTTGCCGACGCCCGCACCACCGAAGAGGCCGATCTTGCCACCCTGCACGTAGGGGGTGAGGAGGTCGATCGACTTGATGCCGGTCTCGAACATGGTGGTCTTCGACTCGAGCTGGTCGAAGGCCGGCGCCTTGCGGTGGATCGGCCAGCGCTCGGTGATCTCGAGCTTCTCGTCGGTGTTCAGCACGTTGCCGAGCACGTCGAAGACCTTGCCCTTGGTGACGTCGCCGACGGGGACCGAGATCGGGGCGCCCGAGTCACGGACCTCCTGACCGCGGACGAGACCGTCGGTCGGCTTCAGCGAGATGGCGCGGACCAGGTCGTCGCCCAGGTGCTGCGCGACCTCGAGGCCGATCTCCTGCGACGAGTCACCGATGGTGACGGTCGTGTACAGCAGGCTGTAGATGTCGGGGATGGCGTCGTGCGGGAACTCGATGTCGACGACGGGACCCGTGACACGGGCGATCCGTCCGACACCGGGCGCCGACGACGTCTCGACCGCGGTGGTGGCGGTGTCGGTCATGGCGTGTGCCTTCCTGAGGGGTGGTGTCTGTCCGCGGACGTCCGCGGACTACTTCTTCTTCGACGAGAGGGCGTCGGCGCCGCCGACGATCTCGGAGATCTGCTGGGTGATCTCGGCCTGACGCGCGTTGTTCGCGAGCCGGGTGAACTCGTTGATGAGCGAGTCGGCGTTGTCGCTCGCGGACTTCATCGCCTTCTGGCGGGCGGCGTGCTCGGAGGCAGCCGACTGCAGCATGGCGTTGAGGATGCGGCTCTCGATGTAGACCGGGAGCAGCGCGTCGAGGACGGCGTCGGCGTCGGGCTCGAACTCGTACAGCGGCAGGGGTTCGCCGTCGGACGGCTCCTCCACACCCTCGACGACCTCGAGCGGGAGCAGCCGCACGACCTGCGGCTCCTGGGTCGCCAGGCTGACGAACCGGTTGAAGACGATGTGGATCTCGTCCACGCCGCCCTCCGCCGTGTCCTGGAGGAACTTCGACACGACCGCGTCGCCGATCTCCTTGGCGGTCGAGAACTCCGGCTGGTCGGTCCCACCGATCCACTGCCGCTCGGACGGACGCTCGCGGAACGCGAAGTACCCGACCGACTTACGGCCGACGAGGTAGAACACGACCTCCTTGCCCTCGCTGCGGAGCAGGGAGGCGAGCTCCTCGCCCTGCTTGAGGACGTTGGTGCTGAACGCGCCGTTGAGGCCGCGGTCGGACGTGAACAGGACGACCGCCGCACGGGTCGACGACTCGGGCTCGGTGGTCAGCACGTGGTCGACGTTCGAGAACGTCGCCACGGCCGACACGGCCCGCGTCACGGCCCGCGAGTACGGGCCGGACGCGGCCATGCGGGCCTGCGCCTTCTGGATCCGCGACGCCGAGATCAGCTCCATCGCGCGAGTGACCTTCTTCGTGGTCTTCGCCGACTTGATGCGCTGTCGGTAGACCCGGACCTGTGCTGCCATCTAGCGACGACCCTTGACGATCTGCTCCTGGTCGACGTCCTCGGCGTCCGCCGCGTCGAACTGCTCCGACCCGAGCGTCTTGCCGTCGCTCGTCTGGAAGCCCTTCGTGAACGCGTCGATCTCCCGGTCCATCGCCGCGACGGTCTCGTCGCTGAGCTGGTTCGTCTCGCGGAGCGTGGTGAGCACGTCGGAGTTGCGACGCAGGTGCTCGAGCAGTTCGGCCTCGAAGCGGAGCACGTCCGGCACGGGCACCTCGTCGAGCTTGCCGTTCGTGCCGGCCCAGATCGAGACGACCTGCTCCTCGACGGGGTACGGCGAGTACTGCGGCTGCTTGAGGAGCTCGGTCAGGCGGGCACCACGGTCGAGCTGACGACGCGACGCCTGGTCGAGGTCGGACGCGAACATCGCGAACGCCTCCAGCGAGCGGTACTGCGCGAGCTCGAGCTTGAGCGTCCCGGAGACCTTCTTGATCGACTTGACCTGCGCGTCACCACCGACGCGGGACACCGAGATGCCCACGTCGACGGCCGGACGCTGGTTCGCGTTGAACAGGTCCGACTGCAGGAAGATCTGGCCGTCGGTGATCGAGATCACGTTGGTCGGGATGTAGGCCGACACGTCGTTCGCCTTCGTCTCGATGATCGGGAGACCCGTCATCGAACCGGCGCCCAGGTCGTCGGACAGCTTCGCGCAACGCTCCAGCAGGCGGGAGTGCAGGTAGAAGACGTCACCCGGGTAGGCCTCACGGCCCGGCGGACGACGCAGGAGGAGCGACACCGCACGGTAGGCCTCGGCCTGCTTCGACAGGTCGTCGAAGATGATCAGGACGTGCTTGCCGCCGTACATCCAGTGCTGACCGATGGCCGAGCCGGTGTAGGGGGCGAGGTACTTGAAGCCGGCCGGGTCGGAGGCCGGGGCGGCGACGATGGTGGTGTACTCCATCGCACCGGCGTCCTCGAGCGCACCCTTGACGGAGGCGATCGTGGAGCCCTTCTGGCCGATGGCGACGTAGATGCAGCGGACCTGCTTGTCCTCGTCGCCCGACTCCCAGTTGGCCTTCTGGTTGATGATCGTGTCGATCGCGATGGCCGTCTTGCCGGTCTGGCGGTCGCCGATGATCAGCTGACGCTGACCACGGCCGACGGGGATCATCGCGTCGATGGCCTTGATGCCGGTCTGGAGCGGCTCGTGGACCGACTTGCGGGACATGACGCCCGGCGCCTGGAGCTCGAGGGCACGACGACCCTCGGCCTGGATCTCGCCGAGACCGTCGATCGGGTTGCCGAGCGGGTCGACGACGCGACCGAGGAAGCCGTCGCCGACGGGGGCCGAGAGGACCTCGCCGGTGCGGGTGACCTCCTGGCCCTCTTCGATGCCGCCGAACTCGCCGAGCACGATGGCGCCGATCTCGTCCTCGTCGAGGTTCTGCGCGAGACCGAGGGTCCCGTCCTCGAAGCGGATGAGCTCGTTCGCCATGACGCCGGGGAGGCCCTCGACGTGTGCGATGCCGTCACCGGCGTCGGTGACGTGCCCGACCTCGGCCGTGGAGGCCTTCGTCGGCTCGTAGTTCGAGACGAAGTCCTTCAGGGCATCACGGATCTCATCGGGGCTGATGGTGATGTCTGCCATGGGATTTTCCTTGTTGGTTTCCGGGGCCCTTCGGCTCCGAGAGGGTGATGCTGCCCCGGCGAGGGACAGTTCCCGTTGTGGACTTGGAGGAGTCGGCTTCGACCGTACGCTCAGCCGGCGAGCTGGAGCCGGAGCTCCGACAGGCGCGTGGACACCGTGCCGTCGATGACGTCGCCACCGACCTGCACGCGGACCCCGCCGACGACCGCGGGGTCGACGACCTGGTTCACGCTGACGTCCTTGCCGTAGCGCTCCGCGATGCCGCGGGCGACACGGGCCGCCTGGCCGTCGGAGAGCGGGGAGGCCGTGATGACCGTCGCGACGACCTTGCCGGCCTGGTCGGCCACGATGCGCGAGGCGTCGCGGACGATCTCGCCGATGCGGCGGCCACGGGGCTGCTGCACGAGGTGCTCCAGGATCGCGGTGGTCTGCGGCGAGACCTTGGCCCCGACGAGACGCTGGACGAGCGCACCCTTCTCCGACGGGCTGCCGAGCTTGGTGCCCAGCGCCAGCTCGAGCGCGGCGTCCGAACGGACGGCCGTCTCGAAGGAGAACAGTTCGGCCTCGATCGACGTCTCCGCCGACGCGGTCCGGGCGACGGCACGGATGCCGGCGTCCTCGATGCCCGCGAGCAGGTCCTGCTGCGAGGACCAGCGCGAGCCGGCCACCGCGGTCAGGACCGCACGCGTGGCGTCGGACTGGCCGCCGAAGACCCGGTCGATGACCGACTTCTTGCCGACGACGTCCGCCGTCGGGTCGGCCAGCAGACCGAGCAGCTGGGGCGCCCCGGCGATCGCACGCCCTGCGGCGAGGATCTCGACACCCGTGTCGAGCTGGACGGCGTCACCGAGGTCGGTGAGCACCGCCCGCG
Organism: Curtobacterium subtropicum; assembly: GCF_030362975.1. Lineage (NCBI taxonomy): Bacteria > Bacillati > Actinomycetota > Actinomycetes > Micrococcales > Microbacteriaceae > Curtobacterium > Curtobacterium subtropicum. Next base: position 81,644 of record NZ_JAUCMM010000005.1, on the reverse strand, counting down.
TCGACGCGAGCGCTTCCCTGGTGGCGCTGCGCATGCTCAGCGCTCCCCGGCGGACTGGCCCTGCGACGCCTCGAGGTCGGCGAGGAAGCGGTCCACGACCGCGGCCGACTTCTGGTCGTCCTTGAGGGACTCCCCGATCACACCGGAGGCGAGGTCGAGGGCGAGGGTGCCCACCTCGCTCCGCAGCGACTGGAGCGCGCTCTGCCGCTCGGCCTCGATCTGCGCCTGGGCGTTGGCGGTGATGCGTGCTGCATCGGCCTGTGCCTGCTCGCGGACCTCGTTGCCGATCGCGGTGGCGTCGGCACGGGCCTGCTCACGGATGCGCGAGGCCTCGGCACGTGCGTCCGCGAGCTGCTTGTTGTACTCGTCGAGTGCAGCGGCGGCCTGCTCCTGAGCGGCCTCCGCCTTCTTGATGCCACCCTCGATGGCCTCGGTGCGCTCATCGAGCATCTTCGTGATGCGCGGCGTCACGACGCGCCACATCACGAGGAAGATGATGACGAAGGCCACCGCGGACCACACGATGTCGTACACCGGTGGGATCAGCGGATTGTGGGTCTCCTCCGCCGCGATGATGAGTGCAGTCTGCATCGAGAAGCCTTAGTTGGTGAAGATGAAGTACGTCGCGATACCGATGAAGGCCAGGGCCTCCGTGAAGGCGATACCGATGTACATGAGGGTCGTCAGACGGCCCTGGAGCTCCGGCTGGCGAGCGACGGACTCGATCGTCTTGCCGACGACGATGCCCACGCCGATGGCCGGACCGATCGCGGCGAGGCCGTAGCCAACCGTTGCGATGTTGCCGTTGATCTCCGCGAGAACGGTCGTTGCGTCCACGTGTTTTCCTTTCGAGTGCGGCCCGACGGATGTCGTGCCGTATGGGGGTCAGTAGGTCAGTGCTCGTCAGCCAGCGCGAGCTGGATGTACACAGCGGTCAGCAGCATGAAGACGTACGCCTGCAGCAGCGCGACGAGGATCTCGAAGAAGCTGAACGCGATGCCGAACGCCAGGGTCCCGACACCGAAGAGCTTGAAGAGGCTCTCGGCGTCGAAGAAGAAGAACCAGGTGGCCGAGAAGAAGAGCACCAGGAGGAGGTGACCCACGACCATGTTCATGAGGAGTCGCAGCGTCAGCGTCACCGGACGGAGCACGAAGGTCGAGACGAGCTCGATCGGCGTCACGATGATGTAGAGGTACCACGGCACGCCGGGCGGGAAGAGCGCGTTGCGGAGGAACGTGCCCGGGTGCTTGCGCAGACCCGCGTAGATGAACGCGACGTAGGCGACGATCGCGAGGATCATCGGCATCGCGATGCGGCTGGTACCGGCGATGTTCATGAACGGGATCAGACCCGTCAGGTTCATGAAGAGCACACCGAAGAAGATGGTGGCGAGGAGCGGCAGGAAGCGCTTGCCGTCCTTCTCACCGAGGTTGTCGAAGGTGTTGCGACGGACGACGTCGAACGCGTACTCGATGAACGCCTGTCCGCGGTTCGGGACCAGCTTCAGCGCGCGCGTCCCGACGAACGCGAAGACGAGCAGCACGGCCACCGCGAACAAGCGGATGAGGACGATGCGGTCCATCTCGATCGGGGTCCCGGCGAAGAAGATCGGGTCCGGGAAGAACTCGTTGATCGACGGACCATGGAATTCGGCGGCCTTGCTGCTCCCCGCCGCCACGGTGTTGGCCGCGGCGGTGAGGGACAGGGGAAGAGCGTGGGATAGCAGCGCTGTCTCCTGTGTCGGCGCGCGCACACACGGCACGCGATGGTGGACTTTGTGGAGGCTCGTCCGCTCCGAGCGAGGCTCCGGACGCGGACTTCGAGAAGCCTATCAGGTGCGAGAGGCTTCTCGGGCTCTCAGGGGCGTGGGGTGTCGTTCCCAGGATCGACGGCGTCACCGGGCAGGCGCACGCCGATCGGGATGCGGGCCTTGGCGACCGCGACGACGTCGATCACGAGCGACCCGACGACGCCGACGATGATGACGACGGCGAGGACCGGGAAGTCCACCCACACACGGTCGCGCAGCGCGATCAGGACCACCAGGAAGAGCACGAACTTCAGGAACCAGGTGCCCATCACGATGCCGAAGAAGGCACCGGAGATCATCTGCCCCTTCGACACCCGCAGCGCCACCAGGACCGACACCGCGGTGAGCCCGAGGAACACCACGCTCAGCACGGCGCCGAGCAGGCCCCCGACGAGTCCGGGCGTCCCGGCGACGACCAGCCCCACGACTCCCCCGACGACGGCGAGACCGACGGCGAGGAGAGCCGCCCAGGTGAGGATCCGGCGGAACACCGGCCGGACGTGGTCGAGGGCGTTCGGTGCGGTCACGATGGGTCTCCCGGGAGGGTTCGGTCGTTGGCGGCCCGGTCGAGCGGGTCGAGGCTCGCATCGACGACGGTGTTCGAGCGGGTGGCGGCCTGCGCGGCGAACTCGGCGCGCTTCCGGCCGAGCGGGGCGAAGGTGGCGACGGCGCAGACGGCGAAGCCCACGGCGACGACGGCCACCACCCAGTACCACTCGACGAACAGGAAGAGCAGGCACCCCACGGCGACGGTGGCCGTCCACGCGTAGAAGATCAGCACGGCGTGGAAGTGCGAGTGCCCCATGTCGAGCAGGCGGTGGTGCAGGTGCTTCCGATCGGCCGAGAACGGCGACTTCCCCGCGCTCAGCCGACGGGTGACGGCGAGCCCGAAGTCGAGGATCGGCACGATCAGGATCGCGAACGGCAGCAGGATCGGGATGAAGGCGGGCAGCAGGGCCTGGCGCGTGGAGATGACCGCGGGGTCGATGTTGCCCGTCACCGAGACGGCACTCGTGGCCATCAGGAAGCCGACGAGCAGCGCGCCGGCGTCGCCCATGAAGAGCTTCGCGGGGTGCCAGTTGAGCACGAGGAACCCGCAGCACGCGCCGACGAGGACCGCCGTCAACAGTGACGGGAGGTTGAAGAAGAACTCCGTCTGCACGACCACGCGGTTGATGAAGAACGTGTACAGGAAGAACACCCCGCCGGCGATGATCGCGACGCCGGCGACGAGTCCGTCGAGCCCGTCGATGAAGTTCACCGCGTTCATCACGAGCACGACGGCGAGCACCGTGAAGATCAGGCTCATGTACGACGAGCCGACGCCGAGGGTGTTGCCGATCGGCAGCGACACGATCGCGACGCCCTGCCAGGCCAGGATGCCCGCCGCGATGATCTGCCCGGCGAGCTTCGTCATCCAGTCGAGGTCCCAGATGTCGTCGGCGACGCCGAGCACCACGATGATCGTGGCACCCGCGAGCACCGCGATCACCCGCCCCGGCTCCGAGAAGACCAACCGGAAGTAGTCGGTCCCCGCGATCGACGGGAAGAGGAACCACGCCGCCAGCAGCGACACGATCACGCCGATGTACATCGCGATCCCCCCGAGCCGCGGGGTGGGCGTGCGGTGCACGTCACGCTCGCGGACCTTCGGGTACCAGCCGTAGCGCAGGCCGAGCTTCCACACGGCCCAGCTGCAGACGAAGCTCACCACGGCGGCGATGGCACCGGCGAGCAGGTAGTACTTCACGTGACGAGGTCGGCTCCGACGACCCGGACGATGTCCTCGTCGGAGATCACCCCGTGCCGGACGATCGTCAGCTTCCCGCCGGTCGACAGGCCGGTCGCGTCGACGATCGTGGACCCGGTCGACGCGGCGAAGCCGTCGTGCACCGCCAGCGGGCCGCCGTCGAGGTACACCGACACGCTGTCGCCGAGCATGGACTCGGCCTGGTCGACGTCCATCGCGGCAGGGTCCCCGGTCGAGTTCGCGGAGGACACCGCGAGCGGGCCGACCTCCTGCAGCAGCTCGAGCGCGATGCGCGAGTCCGGCATGCGGAGCGCGACGGTGCCGCGGGTCTCCCCCAGGTCCCAGTCCAGCGAGGGCTGCGCGCGCAGGATCACGGTCAGACCGCCGGGCCAGAACTCGTCCACCAGGTCGCGGACCTGCTGCGGGATCTCGGTCGCGAGCGCCTCGAGCGTCGGCGGGCCGGGGATGAGCACCGGCGGCGGTGACTGGCGGGTGCGGCCCTTCGCGTCGAGCAGGCGCTGGACGGCGGTCGCGCTGAAGGCGTCCGCGGCGACGCCGTAGACGGTGTCGGTGGGGACGACGACGAGTTCACCCCGTCCGAGCGCGGCACGTGCGAGCCGCATCCCGGTCAGGAGCCCGTCGGGGTCGGTGCAGTCGTATCGGGAGGCCATGACTCGACGATGATAGTGCGCCACAATGGACGGCATCGTGAACGAGACGCCCGCGCCCCGACTCCTGTTCCTCTTCGACATGGACGAGGTGCTCGTCCGCTACGACTGGCGGGTGCGGATGGCGGCCCTCGCCGAGTACACCGGGCACACCTTCGCGGAGCTCCGACGACGCTGGTGGGACTGCGGCGACGAGGCCCGCGCCGAGGCCGGACACTTCCCCGACGGCGACGCCTACCTCGCCGCGTTCGCCGCGGCGATGGGGTGCGACGTCCCCGAGGCCGACTGGGCCCGGATCCGCGGTGCGGCGATGACCGAGCTGCCCGAGCGCATCGAGGCGGTCCGGATCGCCGCCGGCCACGGCCGGGTCGGCCTGCTCACGAACAACGGACCGCTCGCCGGCCGGTGGATCGGTCGATGGGCGCCGTCACTGCCCCCGCTCTTCGGCGAGCACCTCGACACGACGAGCAACTTCGGTGCGCGGAAGCCCGAGCCCGCGGTCTTCGAGCGGGCGCTCGCGCACCACGGCGTGCCCGCCGAGCGCACGTTCTTCGCCGACGACATGCCGGTGAACGTCGAGGCGGCCCGCGCCGTCGGCATCCACGCCGTCCTGGTCGAGGAGCACACCGATCTGCGCGAGGCGGTCCGCGCCTTCGTCGCGGCCCGGCGGACCGCAGCCGCACCCGTCACCTGACCGGACCCTCCCCGAGGAACGGGACGACCGGGAGGCTCGCAGCGGCTGTGCCTACCGGGTCGCGGTGGTCGTGCGGTCGCGACCCGTCAGGTCGACGTGCGTCTCCGGCGACCGGAACCCCCGCCGCGCGAGCACGTCGCGCACGCCGGCCCCCTGCTGCTCGGCGTGCTCGATGACGAGCAGCCCACCGGGCACGAGGAGCCGCCAGGCCGTCTCGGTGAGCGCCCGGACGGCGTCCAGGCCGTCGGCGCCCCCGTACAGCGCGAGCGCCGGGTCGTGGTCGCGGACCTCCGGGTCGACCGGCACCATGTCGTCCGGCACGTACGGCGGGTTCGACACGACCACGGACACCGTACCGTCGAGCTCGGGGAGCGCATCGGCGAGGTCGCCCTCGATCAGTCGCACCGTCCCGCCGTGCGCGTCCACGTTGCGCCGCGTCCAGGGCAGTGCCCCCGGCGACCGCTCCACCGCGTACACGACGGCGTTCGGCACCTCGGTGTCCATCGCGATCGCGATCGCCCCGCTGCCGGACCCCAGGTCGACCGCGACGGGCGCCGGCACCGCGGTCGCCCGCAGCGCGTCGATGCCGAACTGCACGACGCCCTCGGTCTCCGGTCGTGGCACGAAGACGCCGGGCCCGACCGACAGGGTCAGCGCGCGGAAGTGGGCCTCACCCGTGATGTGCTGGAGCGGCTCACGGGTGGCCCGGCGGGCGACCGCGTGCCGGAAGCGCTCGACGTGCTCCGGTGCGATCGCTCCCCCGGTCAGCGCGCGGGCCTGCACGGCGCCACGCGAGGTGTCCGTCGCCCACGCGAGCAGCAGCTCGGCGTCCACCTGCGGGGTCGGGACGCCGGCCGCGGCGAACGCGGCGGCCGCCTCGCGCAGGAGGCGGTCCGCGGCGAACGGTGTGGACGCAGCCGCGGCGGGCGTGTCGGGGGTGATCCGTGCCTCCCGGGCTACGCGTCCTGGTCGCCGATGGCGGCCAGTCGTGCTTCCTCGTCCGCCTGGATGGCGGACTGGACGACGGGTTCGAGGGCACCGTTCATCACGCGGTCGAGGTCGTACGCCTTGTACCCGGTGCGGTGGTCCGCGATGCGGTTCTCCGGGAAGTTGTACGTGCGGATGCGCTCCGAGCGGTCCATGCCGCGGATCTGCGACTTGCGCGCGTCCGAGGCGATCGCGTCGAGCTCCTCCTGCTGCTTCGCGAGGATGCGGGCACGGAGGACGCGCATCGCCGCCTCACGGTTCTGCAGCTGCGACTTCTCGTTCTGCATCGCCACGGTGATGCCCGTGGGCAGGTGGGTGATGCGGACCGCGGAGTCCGTCGTGTTGACGGACTGCCCGCCGGGGCCGGACGACCGGTAGACGTCGATCTTGAGGTCGTTCTGGTTGATCGCCACTTCCTCCGGCTCGTCGACCTCGGGGAAGACGAGCACGCCGGTCGTCGACGTGTGGATGCGACCCTGCGACTCCGTGGCCGGCACGCGCTGCACGCGGTGCACGCCGCCCTCGTACTTGAGGTGCGCCCAGACGCCCTGCGACGGGTCGGTCGTGTTCGACTTGATCGCGACCTGGACGTCCTTGTAGCCGCCCAGGTCGGACTCGGTCCGCTCGAGCAGTTCGACCTTCCAGCCCTTCGACTCGGCGTAGTGCGAGTACATGCGCAGGAGGTCGGCCGCGAACAGCGCCGACTCCTCGCCGCCCTCGCCGCCCTTGATCTCCATGATGACGTCACGGCCGTCGTCCGGGTCGCGCGGGATGAGCAGCCGACGGAGGCGCTCCTGGCGCTCCGTCAGCTGCCCCTCGAGCACGGGGACCTCGTCGGCGAACGACTCGTCCTCGCGGGCGAGCTCCTGGGCGGCGGCGAGGTCCTCCCCCGCCGCCTGCCAGGACTCGTACGCGGCCTTGATCTGGCTGAGCTCGGCGTACCGCCGGTTCACCTTCTTGGCTCGGGCCGCATCGGCGTGGAGCGCGGGGTCCGACAGCTGCTGTGTCAGGTCCTCGTGTTCCGCCAGCAGCCCTGCTACCGACTCGAACACGCGTTACTCCTGGTGGCCGTCGTGGCGACCGCCGGTCGTCGGGACCGACTTCTGCACCTGGACCAGGAACTCGACGTTCGACTGCGTCTCCTTGAGGTTGCGGAGGACGACGTCGAGTGCCTGCTGCGGGTCGAGACCCGCGAGGGCACGGCGCAGGCGCCACGTGATCTTGACCTCGTCCGCGGACAGCAGCTGCTCCTCGCGACGCGTGCCGGAGGCGTTGATGTCGACGGCCGGGAAGATCCGCTTGTCGGCGAGGTGCCGGTTGAGGCGGAGCTCCATGTTGCCGGTGCCCTTGAACTCCTCGAAGATGACCTCGTCCATCTTGGAGCCGGTCTCGACGAGCGCGGTCGCGAGGATGGTCAGCGAGCCGCCGTCCTCGATGTTGCGCGCGGCGCCGAAGAAGCGCTTCGGCGGGTACAGCGCAGCCGAGTCGACGCCGCCGGAGAGCACGCGGCCCGAGGCCGGCGTCGCCAGGTTGTAGGCGCGACCGAGGCGGGTGATCGAGTCGAGGAGCACGACGACGTCGTGGCCCAGCTCGACCAGGCGCTTCGCACGCTCGATGGCGAGCTCGGCGACCGTGGTGTGGTCCTCCGCCGGACGGTCGAAGGTCGAGGCGATGACCTCGCCCTTCACCGAACGCTGCATGTCGGTGACCTCTTCGGGCCGCTCGTCCACGAGCACGACCATGAGGTGCGCCTCGGGGTTGTTCTTGGCGATCGCGTTGGCGATGGCCTGCAGCACGACGGTCTTGCCGGCCTTCGGCGGCGAGACGATCAGACCGCGCTGGCCCTTGCCGATCGGCGCGACGAGGTCGATGATCCGCGTGCTGAGCTTCGCCGGCTCGGTCTCGAGGCGCAGGCGCTCGTTCGGGTACAGCGGGGTCAGGTCGTGGAACTCGACGCGCGCCGCGGCCTCGTCGGCGGTCTGGCCGTTGACCGAGTCAACCTTGACGAGCGCGTTGTACTTCTGGCGCGCCTGCTGCTCGTTGTCGCGCGGCTGCTTGATCGCACCGACGATCGCGTCGCCCTTGCGCAGGTGGTACTTCTTCACCTGGCCGAGGGAGACGTAGACGTCGCTCGGGCCCGGCAGGTAGCCGGTCGTGCGGACGAAGGCGTAGTTGTCGAGGACGTCGAGGATGCCCGCGATCGGGATGAGGACGTCGTCCTCGGTGATCTCCGGCTCGAACTCGTCGTTCTGGCCACCGCGGCCGCGCTTCCGGTCACGCTGCCGACGGCCGCGACCGGTCTCGGCCTCGTCGCCGTGCTGGCCGTTCTGCTGCTGGCCGTTCTGCTTCTGCTGACCGTTCTGCTTCTGCTGGCCGTTCTGCTGTCGGTCGTCCTGCTTGGCGTCGCCGGACTTCTGCTCGTCCTGCTTGCCGCCCTGCTTCTGCTGCTGCCCGTTCTGCTGGTCGCCGTTGGGCTGGCCGCCGTTCTGCTGGCCGCCGTTCTGCTGCTCGGCGCCCTCGGCGTTCTGCCCGCGACCGCGGCCGCGACCACGGCTGCGACGGCCGCGACGCGAGCCGCCCTCGCCCTGCTGGTCCGCCTGGTCGTCCTGCTCCGGAGCGGACGTGGGCTGCTCGGTCGCGCCGCCCTGCGTCGCCTGACCGGCGTCCCGCTGCGCCTCGTCCTGCTGGGACTGCTGCGCCGTGTCCTGACCACCGCGGCGTCCGCGACGGCGACCGGACTGCGCGGCCTCCTCCGCGTCCTTCTCGGCGCGGACCTGGTCGAGGCCCGCGAGCAGGTCCTCGGTGCCGGTGTGCCCGTGGTTGGTGTGCTCGGCGGCCGACGTCGGCGCGGCGTTCACGGTGCCGGCCGAGGAGGCGCGGCGCGAGCGGCGGCCGCGGGGCTCGGCTGCGGGCTGCTCGCCCGCCTGCTCCCCGGGCTGCTCGGCAGCGGCCTGCTGCGGCTCGGCGTCGGCCTGCTGCTGCCCGGGTTCCTGAGCGGCCGGCGAGGACGCGGGGGTCGCCAGGGTCGGCTGCTCGGCGACCGGGGCCTGCTCGGCCGGCGCGGACTGCTGCTCGGCGGCCGGAGCCTCGGCAGCCGTGTCGTCGGCGACGGGGCGCTTGTCCTCGATCGAGGCGATGAGGTCGCCCTTGCGGAGCTTCGAGAGCCCGGTGATGCCGAGCGAGGACGCGATGCGCTGCAGCTCCGGCAGGCGGAGTGCGCGCAGGTCGCTGGGGATCTCCACCGGGGTGGAGTCGTTGACGTTCGTCAAGGTCGGTGTTTCCTTTCGAACCGCAGAACGCGGAGAGTTTCCACCGTCCCGGCGCATGGGTGCGCTGCGACCGCCGTTCAGACGACGGACCGGGATTCGGTGATCTGAAAGAGAGTGCCCCCGCGCACCGGACCCTGCGCCAGCGCCGACGGATCCGGTTCGGATCGGCCTGTGCGCCTACGCTGGATCGGCTTCGAGCGCCGAGTGCGGCACCACTGTAGCACCACCGAGGTCGACGGCCAGCATGAGCGCCCGCCAGTCGGACTGGGCGTGTCGTTCCACGAGGTCGGCGGCGGTCAGGCGCTGCGACGGGTCGCTCCCGAGCACGAGCAGGCTCGGCCCGGCCCCCGAGACCACGGCGGCGAGGCCGTGCTGCCGGAGCAGACCGATCAGGGCGTCGGTCTCCGGCATCGCGCTGGCCCGGTACGACTGGTGCAGCCGGTCCTCGGTCGCGGCGAGCAGCAGCTCCGGGCTCTGGATGAGCGCCGCGACGAGCAGTGCCGATCGGGACACGTTGAACGCGGCGTCCTCGTGGGGCACGCTCGCGGGCTGCAGGGACCGGGCGAGCTTCGTCGAGAGCGTCGAGGTCGGCACGAAGACCACCGGCGAGACACCGCGGTGCACGAGCAGTCGCTTCACCGCGGGGCCCTCGGCCGTCATCCACGCGATGGTGAGGCCGCCGAACAGCGCTGGTGCGACGTTGTCGGGGTGGCCCTCCATCTCGGTCGCCAGGGTCAGGAGCGTCGACGCGTCGAGGTCGACCACGCCCTCGAGGAGACCACGGGCCGCCATCAGCCCGGCGACGATCGCCGCGGCCGACGAACCCATTCCACGCCCGTGCGCGATCGCGTTGACGGCGTGCAGCTCGAGCCCGGGCTGCTCCACGCCGGCGTGCTCGAGGCCTCGGCGGACGGCGCGGACGACCAGGTTCGAGTCGTCGGTGGCGACCTCGCCGGCACCGACGCCCTCCACCGTCACGGTCGCGCCGGGTTCCGGGCGGACGCGCACCACGACCTCGTCGTAGACCGAGAGCGCCAGACCGAGCGAGTCGAAGCCCGGCCCGAGGTTCGCGGAGGTGGCCGGGACCCGCACACGGACCGCCCGTCCGGCCGGTACAGCACTGCGGGCGGTGATGCCCTCCCCCGGTCCGGACGAGCGGTCGACGCTCACGCGGAGCCGACCAGTCCGAGCACCTCGGCGACCGACTTCGTGTCGACCGGCACGCTCGTCGGCGCGACCTCGCCGCCGTCCTCGGTGCGGAGCGCCCACTGCGGGTCCTTGAGGCCGTGGCCCGTCACGGTGATGACGACCTTCGCGCCCTGCGGCACGACACCGGCGTCCGCACGCTCGAGCAGACCGGCGACACCGATCGCCGACGCGGGCTCGACGAACACGCCGACCTCGGCGGACAGGATGCGGTGCGCGGCGAGGATGCCCTCGTCGGTGATGGCCCCGAAGTACCCGTCGGTCTCGTCGCGCGCCTCGAGCGCGTACTGCCACGAGGCCGGGTTGCCGATGCGGATGGCGGACGCGATGGTGTCCGGGTGACGCACGACCTCGCCCGAGACGATCGGCGCGGACCCGGCGGCCTGGAAGCCGAACATGCGCGGCATCCTCGTCGAGCGGCCCGCAGCGACGTCCTCGCGGTACCCGCGGGAGTACGCGGTGTAGTTGCCCGCGTTGCCGACCGGCAGGAAGTGGAAGTCCGGGGCGTCGCCGAGCACGTCCACGACCTCGAACGCGGCGGTCTTCTGCCCCTCGATGCGGTCGTTGTTCACCGAGTTGACCAGGTGCACCGGGTAGTTCGCGGCGAGGTCGCGCGCGATGTCCAGGCAGTCGTCGAAGTTGCCCTGGACCTGCAGCAGCTGGGCGTCGTGCGCGACGGCCTGGCTGAGCTTGCCCATCGCGATCTTGCCCTCGGGCACGAGCACCGCGGCGGTGATCCCCGCGTGCGTGGCGTACGCGGCGGCCGACGCACTGGTGTTGCCGGTCGAGGCGCAGATGACGGCCTTCGCGCCGTGCTCGACGGCCTTCGAGATCGCCATCGTCATGCCGCGGTCCTTGAACGACCCGGTGGGGTTCATGCCCTCGAACTTCACGTAGACCTCGGCGCCGGTGCGCTCGGACAGGCGTCGGGCCGGGATGAGCGGTGTGCCGCCCTCGCCGAGGGTCACGACGGGCGTCGCCTCGGTGACGTCGAGACGGTCGGCGTACTCGCGCAGGACTCCCTGCCACTGGTGGGCCATCAGGCTCTCCTTGTTCGGTGTTGGTGCAGTCGAGGGCGGAGGGTGCGGGGGCTAGGCCCCGACCACCCGCAGGACGCTGGTGATCTCGACGACGACGTCCTCGTTCCGGAGCGCGACGACCGTGGCGGCCAGGTCCGACTCGCGGGCGAGGTGCGTGCCGATGACGAGGGTCGCGGTGCCCGCGGTGCCGTCGCCCGGATCGGTCGCGGCGGACTGCTCGACGGTCTCGACGCTGACGCCGTGCGCCGCGAGCACACCGGCGACGGTCGACAGCACGCCGGGGGCGTCGGCCACGTGCAGCGTGATCTGGTAGCGGGTGCGGACGGTCCCGATCGGGAAGACGGGCAGCGCCGACTGGGTCGACTCCGCGATGCCCGGACCGCCGATGACGTGCCGACGGGCGGCCGACACCAGGTCGCCGAGCACGGCCGAAGCGGTCTCGACGCCACCGGCACCGGCGCCGTAGAACATGAGGTCGCCGGCGGCCTCGGCCTCGACGAACACGGCGTTCTTCGCCCCGTGCACGCTCGCGAGCGGGTGCGACTCCGGCACGAGCGCCGGGTAGACCCGCGCGCTGACGCCCTCGACGCCGTCCTCGTCGGTGAGCCGCTCGGCGGTCGCCAGGATCTTGACGACGTAGCCGGCCTTGCGTGCGGCCCGGACCTGCTCGATGGTCACCGAGGTGATGCCCTCGCGGTGGACGGCGGCGAGCGGCACCGACGTGTGGAACGCGAGCGAGGCCAGGATCGCGGCCTTCTGCGCGGCGTCGTAGCCCTCGACGTCGGCGGTCGGATCGGCCTCGGCGTACCCGAGCTCGGTCGCGGTCGCCAGGGCGGCCTCGAAGGTCGAGCCCTCCCGGTCCATCAGGTCGAGGATGAAGTTCGTGGTGCCGTTGACGATGCCCATGATCCGCTCGATGCGGTCGCCCGCGAGCGAGTCGTGCAGCGGTCGGATGATCGGGATCGCGCCGGCGACGGCGGCCTCGTAGTAGAGCTGTGCACCGACCTGCTCGGCCGCGGCGAAGAGCTCGGGGCCGTGCGTGGCGAGGAGCGCCTTGTTGCCGGTGACGACGTCGGCGCCGGACTGCAGTGCCTCGAGCACCAGGGTGCGCGCCGGCTCGATGCCGCCGATCAGCTCGACGACGATGTCCGCGCCGAGGATGAGGGACTGCGCGTCCGTCGTGAAGAGCTCCTTCGGCAGGTCCACGTCACGCGGCGCGTCGAGGTCCCGGACCGCGATGCCGACGAGTTCGAGCCCGGCACCGGCGCGCGAGGCCAGCTCGTCGCCGTGCTCGAGGAGCAGGCGCGCCACCTGGGAACCGACGGAGCCGGCTCCGAGCAGCGCGACGCGGACGTTGCGGTATTCGATCATGTGGTGCGCATTCCTGTGGGGCGGGCGGCAGCCCGGTCGGTCGGGGTCAGCGGCATCAGCCGGCGACGACCCCCGTGTCGCGGGCGAGCAGGTCGTCGATCGACTCGCCACGGACGAGGATACGGGCTGTGCCGTCCGCGACCGCGACGACCGGCGGGCGGCCGACGTGGTTGTAGTTGCTCGCCAGGGACCAGCAGTAGGCACCGGTGGCCGCCACCGCGAGCAGGTCGCCACGGTGCACGTCGCCGGGCAGGTACTCGTCGTTCACCACGATGTCGCCGGACTCGCAGTGCTTCCCGACCACGCGCGTCAGCACCGCCGGGGCGTCCGAGGCGCGGGCGAGCCGCGCCGTGTAGTCCGCGCCGTACAGTGCCGGCCGGGCGTTGTCGCTCATGCCACCGTCGACGGACACGTACGTGCGTGTGGCCGAGGAGCCGTCGTCCGTCTCGAGCGTCACCGGCTTGATCGTGCCGACGCGGTAGAGGGTCACGCCGGCCGGACCGACGATGTACCGACCGGGCTCGACGGCGATCTCCGGCACCGGGATGCCCCGCTCCGTGCAGGCCTCGGCGACGATGGTCGCGAGGGCCTCGGCGACGTCCTCGGGCGCGAACGCCTCGTCCGCCTCGGTGTAGTCGATGCCCCAGCCGCCGCCGAGGTTGAGCTCCGGGACCGGACCGGACGCGACGAGCTCGGCGTGCACGTCCATCAGGCGCCGTGCCGCCTCGCGGAAGCCGGACTCGTCGAAGATCTGGGAGCCGATGTGCGAGTGCAGCCCGACGAACGCGAGCGAGGGCTCGGCCCGGACCGCGGCCGCGGCGTCGACGGCCTCGGACAGGGGGATGCCGAACTTCTGGTCCTCGCGCGCGGTGGCGAGGTACTCGTGCGTCGAGGCGTGCACCCCGCTGTTGATCCGGATGCGCACACGCTGCACCGTGCCCGCGTCGGCGGCTGCGCGTGCGACGCGACCGATCTCCTCGTGGCTGTCGAGCACGACCGTGCCGAGGCCGACCTCGACCGCGCGGGCGATCTCGGCGTCCGACTTGTCGTTGCCGTGGAAGCCGAGGAGCGCGGGGTCCGCTCCCCCGGCCAGCGCGACCGCGAGCTCGCCCGCGGTGCAGACGTCGAGCCGGAGTCCGGCCGCGGTCATCCACGCGGCGACCTGGGTCGTGAGGAACGCCTTCGCGGCGTAGTAGACGTGCGCACGCGTGCCGATCCGGGCGAAGGCGTCGGTGAACGCCGTGCGGACCCGGGCGGCCCGTGCCTGCACGTCGTGCTCGTCGACCACGTACAGCGGTGAGCCGAACCGCGCGACCAGGTCCGGTGCCGTGATGCCCCCGATCGCGAGCTCGCCGTCGTCCGTCCGCGTCGCGGAGGCCGGCCAGATCCGCGCGGTGAGCGCGGAGGCGTCGGCGGGGAACCGCAGCCGCGGCGGGGCAAGGGGGTTGGCGCTCACGGGACCCGATCCTACCGAGCCGGGGCGGGCCTCCCGGCCGGTGTTACGCCCGTCGCCCGCGGTGGCGACGCACGGGTCAACCGCAGGAGCCGACCGTGCGCAGGCCCTGCTCGGTGAGCGGCAGCGAGTCCGCGGTGACCCGGACGGTGGCCTGCTCGGCGGTGACGTCCACGGACCGGACCCGGAGCTGCTCCGGCAGGAACCGTGCCGTGCAGACCTGGACGGGCACACCCGTGACGCCCGGGATGCGGTCGACGCGCAGCCCGAGCGCGGAGTTCGTGATGCGGACGCTCTGCGGGGTGATCGTGACGCCGCGACCGTCCTGCTGCGCGACCACGTCACCGGTGGCGGCGTAGCTGATGTCGTAGCCGAGCACCGCGGTCGACCCGGAGAGCTCGACACCGCCGTCGGCGAGCCGGAGGCGCTCGAACAGCGGGCTGTACTTCGCCAGGTCCTGCACGCTCGACGCGGCGAGGGTCACGTGGCCGTCGACGTCGTGGACGTCACCCTTCCCGTCGACCGGGACGTCGCGGGCCGTGACGTCGGCCGCGAGGGGCACCCCGTCGACCGTGAGCCGCTCCGAGGTGATGTCGACCCGGTCGAGCGTGCCGGCGAGCAGCTGCGGGATGACGATGCCGTCGGCGTGCGCGGTGACCTCGCCGGTCGCGCCCTCCGGGAGGGACTGCTCGACCTGGTCCGCGATGATCCGGTCGACGATGCCGCGCAGCACGAACTCCGCGACGACGACGAGCGCGGCGAGCACGAGCACCACGACGACGAGGACGACGGGCCAGCGACGGCGCTTCCGGGAGGGCGCGGTGGCGGAGGACATCGTCCCACCCTGCCAGGTGCTCCCCGTAGCCGGCCTGGAGGCGCGGTGTGCGCCCGCCCGGCGCGGCGCGGCGGCGGCGGCGCGGCGCGGTGTCGAACCACGGAAACGACATCGAACCAGGCGGACCGCCTGGTTCGATGTCGGAACCCTGGTTCGGAGCGCAGCCCGCAGCCGCGTGCCGCGGGCGCGCTGCGCGCGGCACAGCCGCTACATGCGCTCGGGCGCGCTCACCCCGAGGAGACCCAGGCCGTTGCGGACGACCTGCCCGGTGGCGTCGTTCAGCCAGAGTCGGGTGCGGTGCAGGTCCGTCACGGCCTCGTCCCCGAGCGGCGTCACGCGGCAGGCGTCGTACCAGCGGTGGTACAGCCCGGCGAGCTGCTCGATGTACCGCGCGATGCGGTGCGGCTCGCGGAGCTCGGCGGCCTGACGCACGACCCGCGGGTACTCGGCGAGGGCCCCGAGGAGCGCGCCCTCCGTCTCGTGCGTGAGCAGGGACGCGTCGAACGCCGAGCGGTCCACGCCCGAGGCAGCGGCGTTCCGCGCGACCGACTGCGTGCGCGCGTGGGCGTACTGCACGTAGAAGACGGGGTTGTCGTTCGTCCGCTTCGTGAGCAGGTCGAGGTCGATGTCGATCGACGTGTCGCTGGCGAACCGCACCAGTGCGTACCGACCGGCGTCGACACCCACGGCGTCGACGAGGTCCTCCATCGACACGATCGTGCCGTTGCGCTTCGACATCCGGAACGGCTGGCCGTCCTTGAGCAGGTTCACCATCTGCCCGATGAGGATCTCGAGGTTCTTGCCCGGCTCGTCGCCGAACGCCGCGCACATCGCCATCATCCGACCGACGTAGCCGTGGTGGTCCGCGCCGAGCATGATCAGGTTCCGCTCGAACCCGCGCTCGCGCTTGTCGAGGTAGTACGCCAGGTCACCGGCGATGTAGGCGGGCTGGCCGTCGGACTTGATCACGACACGGTCGCGGTCGTCGCCGAAGTCGGTCGTGCGCAGCCAGAGCGCCCCCTCGGCCTCGTACATCTTGCCGAGGGACTGCAGCCGCTCGATGGCCCGCTCGACGGCCTTCGACTCGTGCAGCGAGTTCTCGTGGAAGTAGACGTCGAAGTCGACGCCGAAGTCGTGCAGCGACGACTTGATGTCGGCGAACATGAACTCGACGCCCTCGCGGCGGAAGAGCTCCTGCGCCTCGTCGCGCGGCAGGTCCCGCACATCGGAGCCGGCCGGCAGCGTGGCGATCACGCGCGCCGCGATCTCACCGATGTAGGCGCCGCCGTAGCCGTCCTCCGGGGTGGGCTCCCCCAGCGCCGAGGCGACGAGCGACCGGGCGAACCGGTCGATCTGCGCGCCGTGGTCGTTGAAGTAGTACTCGCGGGTGACGAGTCCGCCCTGCGCCTCGAACACGCGGGCGAGCGAGTCACCGACGGCGGCCCAGCGGACACCGCCCATGTGGATCGGGCCGGTCGGGTTCGCCGACACGAACTCGAGGTCGATCGACACGCCCTCGTACAGGTCGCCGTGCCCGAACGCGACACCCTGGTCGACGATGGTGCGGGCGATCTCACCGGCTGCGGCGGCCTCGAGCGTGATGTTGATGAAGCCCGGGCCGGCGACGTCGACCGAGGCGACACCGTCGAGCTCGGTCAGCTCCCCGGCGATCTCGGTCGCGAGCTCGCGCGGGTTCGTCCCGAGGCGCTTCGCGAGCTGCATGGCCGCGTTCGAGGCCCAGTCGCCGTGCGCACGGTTCTTCGGCCGCTCGAGGGCCACGTGGGACTCCCCGATCGTCACGGCGTCGGACGCGCCTCGTCGCTCGACGATCCCGGTCAGGATCGACAGGTACGCGGCGGAGAGTTCGGCAGGAGTCACGAGGGTCGAGTCTACCGGGACGCCCAGGTGCCTCGCGGGCCGGTGCCGGACGGCGTGCAGCATCATGGCTGGATGACCTCCCGCAGCCGTGCCCGGGCGATCACCGTCGCCCTGCTCTCCGTGTCCGCCACCGTCCTGCTGGCCGGGTGCACGGGCGGGTCCGGCGACGCGAGCCCGAGCGCGAGCCCCACCCCGATCGGCACCGCCGTCCGGCAGACGTGCGCCGAGCTGCTACCCGAGAGCGCCCTCGCCGTCTACGGGAAGACCTTCGAGCAGGACACGTCGTGGACGCCGGCGAAGGGCACGCCCGCCGCGACGATCGAACGCCAGCGTGGTCGGGTCTGCCACCTCGTCGCGACCGACGACCCGTCGACCACCATCACGCTCGCCGTGGCGCACCTGCCTGAGAAGTCGCTCACGACCCTGAAGGACGCCCTCTACGAGCGCGGCGGCTCCGTGCCGACCTACCGCGTCGAGGGGTACTACGCGCTGGCCGACGGCGTCGGCCGCGCCGACGCCTTCCCGGACCCGTACTGGGTCACCACCGAGTCGACGCTCTACACCGAGCCGGGCGGGGCGCAGCCCGTCGTCGATGCGGTGCGCGCGGTGCTGCAGCCGTCCGCCTCGGCCAGCCCGGCGGGCTGACGCCACCACCCACCGGACGGGAGGCGCAGTGCGGGCCGGTGCCGCGCCTCCCGTCCGACGGTGGTCGCGACACGGACGCGACACGCGCTGTCGGGACGGGGTCGCCGGACCTGCTACGGTTGGTGTCACCCACGAGCCCCCATAGCTCAGGGGATAGAGCACTGCCCTCCGGAGGCAGGGGCGGAGGTTCGAATCCTCCTGGGGGCACAGGCAGCCCCGGTGATCACCACCGGGGCTCTTGCATTGCGCGGGCGCGGACTGGGGCACGTGGTGCGGGTCACGTGGGGTTTGCGGGGGCGACACCCGGCGTCAGTATGATCCGCGCCGATGAGCACCGGCACCACGGACACCCAGGCACCCCTCGCCCGCGGCCAGTACGCACCCGACCCCCGCACCCTGGTCGACGTCCTCGAGGCGACCGCACGTGCCACGCCCGACGCCCTCGCACTGGAGGACCCCGCCGGCACCCTCGACTACGCGACGCTCCTCCGGCTGGTCCGTGAGCAGGCCGACGACCTCGCCACGCGCGGGGTGCGTCGCGGCGACCGCGTCGGCGTGCGGATCCCGTCGGGCGGCCGCGACCTCTACCTGTCGATCCTGGCCGTGCTCGCCGCCGGCGCCGCCTACGTCCCCGTCGACGCGGACGACCCCGAGGAGCGTGCCGCGCTGGTCTTCGGGGAGGCCGGCGTCGTCGGCGTGCTCGGTTCGGGCGGGGTCCTCCGGACGAGCGGCGCGGCGGACGCCGTCCCCGCCCCCGTCGTCGACCCCGGTGCAGGGGCCACGGTCCCGACCACCGACGACGACGCGTGGGTGATCTTCACCTCTGGCTCGACGGGCGTGCCGAAGGGCGTCGCGGTGACGCACCGGTCCGCCGCGGCCTTCGTCGACGCCGAGGCGCGGATGTTCCTGCAGGACGCACCGATCGGTCCGGGCGACCGGGTGCTCGCCGGCCTCAGCGTCGCGTTCGACGCCTCGTGCGAGGAGATGTGGCTGGCGTGGGCGCACGGCGCGTGCCTCGTGCCGGCGCCGCGGTCGCTCGTCCGCACCGGGGTCGACCTCGGCCCGTGGCTCATCGCGCACACCATCACGGTCGTGTCGACGGTCCCGACGCTCGCCGCGCTGTGGCCCGACGACGCGCTTGAGCAGGTGCGACTGGTGATCTTCGGCGGCGAGGCCTGCCCGCCCGAACTCGCGGCCCGCATCACCTCGCGCGACCGCGAGCTGTGGAACACCTACGGCCCCACCGAGGCCACCGTCGTCGCCTGCGGGTCGCTGATGGACGGCAGCCAACCGGTGCGGATCGGCCTGCCGCTCGACGGGTGGGACCTCGCGGTCGTCGACGAGCAGGGGCGACGCGTCGCACCCGGCGGTGTCGGGGAGCTCGTGATCGGCGGGGTCGGACTGGGCCGCTACCTCGACCCGGCGAAGGACGCCGAGAAGTACGCCCCGTTCCCCGAGCTCGGGTGGGAGCGGGCCTACCGGAGCGGCGACCTCGTCCGCTACGAGCCCGAGGGCCTCGTCTTCCAGGGCCGCGCAGACGACCAGGTGAAGCTCGGCGGCCGCCGCATCGAGCTCGGGGAGGTCGACGCGGCGCTGCAGGGCCTCGACGGCGTCGCCGGCGGTGCGGCGGTCGTGCAGCGGACACCGGCCGGCAACCAGGTGCTCGTCGGCTACGTCGCCCCCGTCGCGGGCGCCGAGATCGACACCGCCGCGGCGAACGCCCGGCTGCGCGAGGAACTGCCCGCCGCGCTCGTGCCGCTCCTGGCCGTCGTCGACGCCCTGCCCACCCGCACCTCGGGCAAGGTCGACCGCGCGGCGCTCCCCTGGCCGTTGCCCGGCGCGACCGACGCCGCACTGCTGCCCGACACCGTCGCGTGGATCGCGGAGCGGTGGTCGGCGATCCTCGGCGTGCCGGTGACGAGCGTGGACGACGACTTCTTCGCGCACGGCGGTGGGTCCCTCACCGCCGCGCAGCTCGTGTCGGCGATCCGGGAGCGTTTCCCCACCACGACAGTGTCGGACGTGTACGACCACCCTCGGATAGGTGCGCTCGCCGAGGCCCTCGACGACGCCGGTCCCGCCGCGGCCGCCCGGCGCCCGGTCCGACCGGTCCCGCCGACGACCGGCCTGCTGCTCACGCTGCTCGGCCTGCCGGTGCAGGTGCTGCGGGGCCTGCGCGTCCTGACCTGGACGGCGCTCGTCGCAGCGGTCCTGCACGCCACCACGCTGCCGATGCTGCCCGTCCTGCCGTGGTGGGCCCTCGTCGTCGCCCTGCTCCTCTTCGTCACCCCGGTCGGCAAGATGGCGCTCACGGTGGTGCTCGCACGCCTCCTGCTGGTCGGCGTCCATCCCGGCAACCATCCGCGGGGTGGGTCGGTGCACGTCCGTGTCTGGCTCGCCGAACGCGTCGCCGAGGCCGTCGACGGCCCGTCCACGGCGGGTGCCCCGTGGATCAGCTACTACGCCCGCGCACTCGGTGCCCGCATCGGCCGCGACGTCGACCTGCACACGCTGCCGCCGGTCACCGGCATGCTGGCCGTCGGCAAGCGTGCGTCGATCGAACCGGAGGTCGACCTCGCGGGGCACTGGGTCGACGGCGACGTGTTCCGCCTCGGCCTCGTGCAGGTGGACGCCGACGCGGTGGTGCACAGCCGCTCGACGCTGCTGCCCGGGGCCCACGTCGGCGAGGGCGCCGAGGTCGAGGCCGGCTCCGCCGTCACCGGCCGGGTCCCCGACGGGGAACGGTGGGCGGGCTCCCCCGCGGAGCGCGTCGGCTCGGCACGTCACGGCCGGGAGGCACGTCCCCCGGCCCGACGTCGCTGGCTCGTCGCGTACGGGGTCGGATCGGTCGTCGTCGCCGGTCTGCCCGTCGTCGGCGTCGCCGCCGGGCTCGCCGTCGCGGTCACGCTCGTCGGGCCCGCCGGCACCCTGGGGGCGGCCGTGCCCCGCGCGCTGGCGGCGGTCCCCCTCGCCACGCTCGTCGCGGGACTCGTGTACGCCGTGCTCGTGGTCGCGGCCGTACGGCTCCTCGCGCTCGGGTTGCACGAGGGACGACACCCCGTGCGGTCACGTCGCGGCTGGCAGGCCTGGTGCACCGAGCGGGTCCTCGACGCCGCCCGGACGCTGCTCTTCCCCCTCTACGCGTCGCTGGTCACCCCGCTCTGGCTGCGGCTCCTGGGCGCACGCGTCGGGCGGGACACCGAGATCTCGACGGTGCTGCTCATCCCGTCGCTCACGCAGATCGCGTCCGGGGCGTTCCTGGCGGACGACACGATGGTCGCCACGTACGAGCTCGGCGGCGGGTACGTCCGTATCGGCCGCTCGAAGGTGGGCCGCCGGGCGTTCCTCGGCAACTCCGGCATGACGGGCGCCGGCCGTTCGGTCCCCCGCGAGGCGCTCGTCGCCGTGCTCTCGGCCGTGCCGAGGAAGGCCAAGCGCGGGTCGTCGTGGCTCGGGTCGCCGCCGGTACGGCTGCGCCGTGCGGCGACGGAGTTCGACGAGGCACGGACGTTCCGCCCGCCCCGACGGCTCAAGGTGGCGCGCGGGTGCTGGGAGCTGCTGCGCCTGCTCGCCCCGATGGTGTCCGCGGCGATCGCGCTCGGCGTCGCCGGGACCCTGCTCGCGCTCTGGTCGGCCGTCGGCATCGGCTGGACGGTGCTGCTCGCCGGCCCGGTGCTCATCGTGGCGGGAGCGGTCGCAGCCGTCGTCTCCACGGTGGCGAAGTGGGTGTTCGTCGGCCGGATCGACGCCAGGGAGCACCCGCTGTGGTCGTCCTTCGTCTGGCGCAACGAGGTGCAGGACACCTTCGTCGAGACGGTCGCGCGGCCGTGGTTCGCCGAGCAGGCCCCCGGCACGCCCGCACTCGCCGCGTGGCTCCGGAGCCTCGGCGCGCGCATCGGTCGCGGCACCTGGATCGAGACGTACTGGCTGCCGGAGGCCGACCTCGTGGCGATCGGCGACGGTGCAGCGGTCGCCCGTGGCACGGTCGTGCAGACGCACCTGTTCCACGACCGGGTCATGCAGCTCGACGAGGTGCGCCTCGACGACGGCGCGACCCTCGGGCCGCACAGCGTCGCGCTGCCCGCCTCCGGGATCGGGACGAGCGCGACCGTCGGACCGGCGTCGCTCGTGATGCGCGGCGAGCAGGTGCCGGGCGGCACGTGGTGGGCGGGGAACCCGATCGCCCCGTGGGCGTCCGCGCCCACGGTCCCGTCCGCACCCGACACCTCGACCGCACCGGACGGGCCGGACGGGGAACGCACCGACACCGCCCCTGGGTCCGCGGCCGTGGCAGACTCGACGACACCGTGAAGCCGAACCCCGACGCCGACCCCTACACCCCGCACAGCGGCGACCGGCGGTGGAGCGCGCTGCACTACGACCTGCGGCTCGGCTACCGGGTCGCCACGAACCGCCTCGACGCCACCGCCACTGTCACCGGCCGCGCGCTCGTGCCGCTCGACCGCATCGTGCTCGACCTGCACGGGCTGCGCGTGGACCGCGTCGACGTCGACGGCACGCGCGCGGCGAAGGTCGCCACCGGGACGCACAAGGTCACCGTGACGCCGGTGGTCCCGATCGCCGCCGGGGACACGTTCGCGGTGCACCTCCGGTACCGCGGCGCGCCCCGTCCGCTCCGCAGTCCGTGGGGGCAGATCGGCTGGGAGGAACTGACCGACGGCGTGATCGTCGCCGCCCAGCCCACCGGAGCGCCCTCGTGGTTCCCCTGCAACGACCGGCCGGACGACAAGGCCACGTACCGCTTCGAGGTCACCGCCGAGAGCGGCTACGACGTCGTGGCGAACGGTGACCTGCTCGGCAGCGAGCGAGCACGCGCCGGGACGACCTGGACCTACGCCGTCACCGAGCCGATGGCGACCTACCTGGCCACCGTGCAGATCGGGCGGTACCGCACCACGGCGCTGCGCGGGACACCGGCCGTCACCGTGCACCACCCGGCCGACCTGACCACGGCGGTCCGGACCGACTTCGGGCGGGTCCCGGACATGATCGCGCTGTACAGCGACGTGTTCGGGCCGTACCCGTTCTCGTCCTACGGCATCGTCGTGACGGACGACGAGCTCGAGATCCCGCTCGAGGCCCACGGTCTCGCGGTCTTCGGCAGGAACCACGTCGACGGGGAGCACGGCACCGACCGGCTCATCGCGCATGAGCTCGCGCACCAGTGGTGGGGCAACTCGGTGACCGCCGGGCGGTGGCGGGACATCTGGCTGCACGAGGGCTTCGCCTGCTACGCCGAGTGGCTGTGGTCGGAGCACCGCGGTGGCGACACCGCCGACGTGCTGGCCGAACGGCACCGGCAGGCGCTGCTGGCGGGGCCGCAGGACCTGGTCGTCGCCGACCCGGGCGCGCGCGACATGTTCGACGACCGGGTCTACAAGCGCGGGGCCCTCGCCCTGCACGCACTGCGCCGGACGTACGGGGACACGACGTTCACCGCGGCACTCCGGAGCACCGGCGCCGCGCACCGGCACGGCACGATCGCGCCGACGGACGTGTACGCCGCCTTCGCGCACGCCGCGGGCACGACGGAGTTCGCCGTGCGCCGGGTCACGGGCCCGTGGATCGACGAGCCGGACGTCCCCGGACCCGCGACGGCCGCCGGGGCCTAGGAGCGCACGGCCCCGACGCGGGCACCCGGCGCGTCCCGACCCCACGGACCCTCCGACGTCGACGGGTGCACCTCGGCCCAGAGCGTGTCGAGGGACAGCCCGACGACACCGGCGACCGCGGCGATGCTCGCGAAGGACGGCGTCGCGATCCGGCCGGTCTCGATCTTCCGGAGGGTCTCCGGCGAGATGCCCGCGGCCAGGGCGACGTCGAGGATGGAGCGGTCGCCACGCGCCATCCGGAGCAGCGCGCCGAGTCGGCGACCGCGTTCGAGCTCGTCGGGGCTGAGCGGGAGTCGGACCATGCTCCCGATACTAGTACCGGGCTACAAGTACCGGTACGATCATCTGTGTGATCGAGATCCTCTACGCCGCCGAGGTCGACCGGGCCCGCCGCACCGGCGCCCTCGTCGGCACGATCCTGCAGACCCTCCGCGAGCGGACGACGGTCGGCGCGAACCCGCTCGAGGTCGACCGGTGGGCCCGGACGATGATCGAGGACGCCGGCGCCGTCTCGTGCTACGTCGACTACGCCCCCTCGTTCGGGCGCGGACCCTTCGGCCACCACGTCTGCACCGCGGTGAACGACGCGGTCCTGCACGGGCTGCCGCACGACCGTGCGATCGCCGACGGCGACCTGCTCACCCTCGACCTGGCGGTGACGCTCGACGGGATCGCCGCGGACGCCGCGATCAGCTTCGTCGTCGGTGACGCCGACCCCGCGGACACGGCCCTGATCGACGCCACGGAACGCGCGCTCGCCGCCGGGATCGCCGCGGCGGGCCCGGGCGTGCGCCTGGGCGACGTGTCGCACGCCATCGGCACCGTGCTGACCGGAGCGGGGTTCCCGGTGAACACCGAGTTCGGCGGCCACGGCATCGGCTCGACGATGCACCAGGACCCGCACGTGGCGAACACCGGCCAGCCGGGGCGGGGCTACACCCTGCGCCCCGGTCTCCTCCTCGCGCTCGAGCCCTGGGTCATGGCGGACACCGACGAACTCGTCACCGATCCGGACGGCTGGACGCTGCGGAGCGCGACCGGTGCGCGGACCGCCCACACCGAGCACACCGTCGCGATCACCGAGGACGGCGTCGAGGTCCTCACCCGACCGGGCCGCTGACGCCGAGCCCGGCCCGGTCCTCGACGACCACCGGCAGGCCACCGGCCGCCACGGCGAGCACGGTGTCCGGTGCGGGCCAACGGATCGTCACGGGCTGGACGCGTCCGGCGAGACGTGCGGAGCCCCGGACGAGGTCGACCTCGACGGCGACGGGATCGACGCGCAGTCCCCGACCGTCCCGCTTCAGCACCGCCTCCTTGACGGCCCAGGCGGTGGTGCGGTCGCGGTCGTCGGGCAGCCGCGCGAGCTCGACCGGCGCGAAGGCGTCGAGCGGGGCGGCCGCGACCCGGTCGACCCGTTCGAGGTCGATGCCGACCGTCCCGGCGCGGGTGGTGCCGGTGGCGACGGCGATCGCGGTGGCGCCCGGCCGTCCGGGCTCCCGGGCCGGCGTCCTCGCGAGGCTCACCGGCACCGCGCGGCCCGCGACGGTGGCCCAGGGGCGTCCGTGCTCCGTCGAACCGCAGTGCGGGCAGGCGCGCCCCGCGCCCACGGCGCCCGCGTCGACGTGGTGGGCCGACGCGACGGCGTCGAGCAGGGCCTCCCGGTCGGCACCGGAACGCACGATCGTGACCCGGACGACGTGTGACGGACGGACCACGCGGTGAGCCTAGCGCGCCGTCCGGCGTCGCGCCGGGCTCCTGTCAGGCGTGCGTGAGCGCGATGAGCGCGACGTTCATGGTGCTGTAGGCACCCTCGGACCGGGTGGCCTGTCGGACCCGACCGCGGAGGACCTCGTAGCGGCCGTCCTGCTCACGGACGAAACCGATGACACCGCTCGCGGGTGTCGAGACGCGGTGGTAGCCGTCCTCCAGTGGGACGACCTCGGTGCTCGTCGTACGCTCCATCGCTTTCCCCTTCCGTTCGTCGTCGAACGATGACCATCACCATACCCCGAACCGGGGTACAAGTCCTCCACATGACCGACGTCACCGGGGGTCGTCCGAGCATCCACCCGCTGTGTGCGTGGTCTGGATAGCATCGGGGCGTCGGCACCCGTGCGGGGGCCGTCGGGGGCGGCACGGAGGTCCCCGGACGACGGATGGAGGACGGATGCGAGCGGTCCACGACGGAGCGGACACGGGCGACCGAGCGGCAGGACGGCGCCACCCTCGCCCCCGCGGAGGCGCGGCGTCCGTGGCGACCCGATCTGTCGGACGCATCGCCGCACTGCTCCTCGCCGCCGGGCTCGTGCTCGCACCCGCTGCCGCCGCCCACGCCACCGATCCGGTGGACCTCGGCGGCGCCTACGTCGTGGACGAGGCAGGCGCCCTGAGCAGCGGGCAGCGGACGCAGGTCGAACGGGCGATCCAGGACCTGTACGACGAGACGCAGACGCAGCTCTACGTCGTCTACGTCCCGACCTTCACGAACCCGAGCGACCACGCGGCCTGGGGTGACGCCCTGCGGGAGCGCAACCAGATCGACTCCGACGCCATCGTGCTCTCCGTGGCGGTCGACGACCGGATCGCCGACATCCAGCAGACCAACGAGACCGCACTGTCGCGCTCCGACGTCGAGTCCGCGTACCAGCAGGACGCGGTGCCGCAGCTGCGGGACGGCGACTGGGCCGGCGCCGCCGTCGCGCTGGCGAACGGCCTCGTCGCGTCGCAGGCGCCGCCGGACCTCACGTGGTTGTGGGTGCTGCTGCTCGTCGTCGTGCTCGGAGCGGTCGTCGCCGTCCTGGTGATCCGCACCCGCAACAAGCGTCGGACCGCCGAGGCCGAGCGGGCACGACAGGAGTCGCTCGCCGGGCTCGAGCGCAAGGCCGGGGGTGCGCTCGTCACCATCGACGACGAGCTCCGGACCGCCGAGCAGGAGGTCGGGTTCGCCACGGCGCAGTTCGGCGAGGACGCTGCGAAGCCCTTCGCCGAGGCCGTCGCGACCGCGAAGCGGAACGTGCGCCAGGCCTTCTCCTTCCAGCAGCAGCTCGACGACGAGGTACCGGACTCCCCGCAGCAACGCGCGCAGTGGGCGAACCAGATCATCGCGATCTGCGAACAGGCGCACGCGTCCATCGACGAGCAGACCGAGGCGTTCGACCGGCTGCGCGCGCTCGAGGACGGCGTCGAGGACGCCGCGGCCGGCCTCGCCTCCGCGGTCGCCGCGGCCCCGGTGGAGCTCGACGCCGCGCGCCGGGCACTCGAACGGGTCCGCGGGTCCTACGGCGGCCGGACGCTCGCGACGGTCTCCGACAACGTGGAACAGGCCGAACAGGTGCTCGGGTACGCGACGGAACGCTCGCAGGCGGCGACCGCGGCCATCGCGTCGGGCGACAAGGGCGAGGCCGTGATCGCCGTTCGCGACGCGCAGCACGCCCTCGCGCAGGTCCAGCAGCTGACCGCCAGCGCCACGGGCGCCGAGCGGGCGTTCGCCGAGGCGGCTGCGCGGGCCGAGGCGATGCGCGCAGACATCGAGGGTGACGTCGCTGCGGCACGCGCGATGCGGTCGGGCGACCCGACCCTCGCCGCCGCGGTCACCCGCGCGGACACCGTCCTCCGACAGGGTTCCGACCCGCGCGACCCGATCGCCGCGGTGGACGCGTTGACGAAGGCGAACACCGAGATCGACGCCGCGCTGGCCGCCGCGCGCGGGGCACAGGAGCAGCAGCAGCGTGCGCAACGAGCCCTCGACGACGCCCTGCGTGACGCCCGGGCCCGCATCAGCCAGGCCCGCGACTTCATCTCCCTCCGCCGCGGTGCCGTCGGGACCACGGCCCGCACGCGCCTGTCCGAGGCCGAGCGTGCCCTCGACGACGCGGTCGACCTCGCGACGAGTGACCCCGCTCGCGCGCTGGGTGCGGCGCGCGCTGCGGAACAGTACGCCGCTGCGGCCATGGACGCCGCGAACGACGACATGGGCGGGTGGCCCGGGCAGGGAGGCGGCGGCAACGGCGCACAGCTCGGCGGCCTCGTGACCGGGATCGTGCTCGGCGGCCTGCTGGGCGGACGGGGCGGCAGCTTCGGCGGCGGCTCGTTCGGCGGCGGCGGCTTCGGTGGCGGCGGCTTCGGTGGCGGCTTCGGGGGCGGAGGCGGCGGAGGCGGCGGTGGCGGCTTCTCCGGCGGCGGCCGCTTCTGACCCCGGCCACGACCAGCACGACGCACGCACGTCGCACGCACCGCACGCACGACCCGCACGACCGCACGACCCGCAGGACGCTCGACCAGCAGCACCACCACAGTCCTTCCAGGAAAGGGAAAGCAATGGCAAAGCAGACGATCTTCGGCCGGATCTCCTCGCTCATCCGGGCGAACGTGAACCAGCTCATCGACGACGCCGAGGACCCGCAGAAGATGCTGGACCAGCTCGTCCGTGACTACACGAACAACATCGCGGACGCCAAGACGGCGATCGCGCAGACCATCGGCAACCTCCGCCTGCTGGAGCAGGACAACGAGGAGGACGAGCGCGCCGCCGCGGAGTGGGGCCAGAAGGCCGCGAACGCCTCGGCCGCCGCCGACAAGTACCGCGCCGAGGGCAAGAACGCCGACGCGGACAAGTTCGACAACCTGGCGAAGATCGCGCTCGGCAAGCAGATCGCGGCCGAGCAGGAGGTCAAGGACAACGCGGCGCCGCTCGCGACGCAGAACGAGCAGGTCGAGAAGCTCAAGTCCGGCCTGGCCGGCATGGAGCAGAAGCTCGAGCAGCTCAAGGCCAAGCGCGACTCGCTGGTCGCACGCCAGAAGACCGCCGAGGCGCAGTCGAAGGTCAACGACGCCATCGGCAACATCGACATCACCGACCCGACCAGCGACCTCGCGCGCTTCGAGGAGAAGGTCCGCCGCGAGGAGGCGAAGGTCCTCGGCCAGCAGGAACTGCAGTCGTCGAGCCTCGACGCGCAGTTCGAGAGCCTCGAGGACGTCGGTCGCGACGCCGAGGTCGAGGCCCGGCTCGCCGCGCTGAAGAACGGCGGCTCGTCGAGCATCTGACGCACACCTGCGGACGGCGCCGGACCGTGCTGCCAGACTGAGACGATGCAGTTCCTCGTCGTCGGTCAGTGGCAGGGTTCGGCGTCGTCGCGCGCGATGCGCCTCGGCGACGGAGCCCAGGCCATCGCGGCCGACCTGCCCCGAGCCGCCACCACCGTCGTCGACGTCCCGGCCGGTGCCGGCGACCGCCTGGAGACCGCGGTCGCCCGCTACACGTCCGTGCGCGCCGTCGCCGAACGCGTCGCCGAGGAGACCGGCGTGGCGAGCGAACCCGTGCTCGTGGTGGGCGGGGACGGGTCGAGCGTGCTCGGCGCCACCGTGCTCGTGCGTCCGGGCACCGCGTTCGTGCGCATCGCCGGCTCGACCGGCTACCGGTCGCTGAACCGGGCGCAACCCGTCGCGGCCGAGACCGCCGTGCTGCGCCTGCTCGTGGACCGACCGGACGACCTGTTCCCCGACCTCCCGGTCCTGGACCCGGCCGCGGTCGTCCTGGCCGGCGTCCGCGGTGCCGAGGACGCCGAGGTCGCCGCCCTCGACCGGGTCGGCATCACCCACCTCGACGTGGACGCAGCGACGCCCGACGCGGTCGACGCCGCTGTCGGGTCGACCGGCGCCGACCGCGTCTTCGTCCACGTCGACCTCGACGTGCTCGACCCCGCCGAGGTCGACGGCCTGCTCGAACCGGTGCCCTTCGGACTGGACGCCTCCGGACTCGTCGAGCGCATCCAGGCCGCGACCCGCGGACGGCGGCTCGTCGGGGCCGCGCTGACGGGTTTCGCGCCGGTGGACCCGGACCGTGCGGTCGACGACCTGGGCGTGATCCTCCGCGCGGTCGGCGCCCTGACCACGGCGTCGCGCACGGCCTGACGGGCAGCGCCGGACCCGTCGGCCGGGTGACGCTCCTCGCACTGAGGACCGGCACGCCGACACCGTGCGCTCTCGGCCCGCGCCCCGATGCCTCCGCGTAGGTTCGGGGACATGACGGACTACGACCTCATCGTGATCGGCGCCGGCGCTGTCGGCGAGAACGTGGCGGACTACGCCCACAAGCGCGGCCTGTCGGTCGCCGTGGTGGAAGCCGAACTGGTCGGCGGTGAGTGCTCCTACTGGGCGTGCATGCCGTCGAAGGCGCTCCTCCGCAGCGGGCACGCGGTCGCGGCCGCGAAGCGCGTGGACGGCGCCGCCCAGGCCGTGACCGGAGCAGTCGACGCCGCGAAGGTCCTCGCCCGACGCAACTCGTTCACCTCCGACTACCAGGACGACAGCCAGGTCGCCTGGCTCGAGTCCGCGGACATCGCCCTCATCCGCGGCCACGCCCGCATCACCGGTGAGAAGACCGTCGAGGTCGGCGGCGAGACGCACACCGCACGCGCCGCTGTCGCCGTCGTGACCGGTTCGCTGCACCAGCTGCCCGACGTCCCGGGCCTCGCCGACGCGCAGCCCTGGGGCACCCGCGAGGGCACCAGCGCCCAGCAGGTCCCCGAGAGCCTGCTCGTCATCGGCGGCGGTGTCGCCGGCTCGGAGCTCGCGACCGCGTGGGCGTCCCTCGGGTCGAAGGTCACCCTGGTCGCCCGCCACGGGCTGCTCGGCGGGATGGAGCCCTTCGCCGGCGAGCTCGTCGCCGACGCGATGCGCGAGCTCGGCATCGACGTGCGCACCGGCGTGAACCCGACGCGGGTCGACCGCGACGAGCACGGCCTGGTCACCACGACGCTCGACGACGGCACCACCGTCGTCACCAGCGAGGTCCTCGCCGCGACGGGCCGGAAGGCGCACACCGCCGACCTCGGTCTCGAGTCCGTCGGGCTCACTCCGGGCGACTGGCTGCAGGTCGACGACACGATGCTCGTGCAGGGGACCGACTGGCTCTACGCCGTCGGCGACGTCAATCACCGCGCCCTCCTCACCCACCAGGGCAAGTACCAGGCACGTGCGGCCGGCGAGGCGATCGCGGCGCGCGCACAGGGCCGACCGGTGCACGCCGAACCGTGGGGCGCCCACGTCGCGACGGCCGACCACGCGGCCGTCCCGCAGGTCACCTTCACCGACCCCGAGGTCGCGAGCGTCGGGCTGACCGAGGCGGCCGCGCGCGAACAGGGCATCGACGTCCGCGCGGTCGAGTACGACCTCGGCGCGGTCGCCGGGTCCGCGCTGCAGGCCGACGGCTACACCGGCCGGGCCAAGATGGTCGTCGACGAGTCCCGCGGCGTCGTCATCGGCGTGACCTTCGTCGGACAGGACGTCGCCGAGATGCTGCACGCCGCGACGATCGCGGTCGTCGGCGAGGTCCCGGTCGACCGGCTCTGGCACGCCGTCCCCGCCTACCCGACGATGAACGAGGTCTGGCTGCGCCTGCTCGAGACCCACGGCCGGCCGGAGTAGGGGTGCGCAACCCGCTCGTCGACTCCCCCGTCTCGCGCGCGGGCTGGCTGTTCGCCACCGCCGTCGGGCTGGCCGTCGGTCTGCCGTTCTCCACCGGTCGGGTCCGGGTCGAGGACGGACTGGTCGTGTGCACCGGCCTGCCGCGCTGGGCGTTCCGGCGCGGCGGCACGTGCGTCGGGTCGGTGTACCTGACGCGGGACAACGACGGGCCCCGCGTGCTGCGGCACGAGCGGGTGCACGTCGCCCAGTGGCGCCGCTACGGCATGCTCATGCCGCTGCTCTACGCGCTCGCGGGGCGCGACGCCGCGCGCAACCGCTTCGAGGTGGAGGCCGGACTCGAGGACGGCGGCTACCGCTGATCCGGTGATCCCCCCGGACGGGAGCCGCGGTGCGGGCCGGCACCGCGCCTCCCGTCCGTCAGCCGGTTGCCTCGTCCCCCGAGCGGGCCGGAACCGTCACGCTCACCGTCCCGCGCCGACGCAACACGCCCGCGCGCCGGACGCGAGCGGCGTGTCCCGCTCGCTCACGGAGGGCCTGGCTGTCGCGTCGACCAGCCGGACGGTCGTCAGCGACGGGCCGGTCCGCCGGAGCGCGACCAGCCGGTCAGGCGGCGCGCCGCCGCGGCACGACGAGCGGCGTGCCCGTCTCGGGGTCCGGGACGACCACGCAGGGCAGCCCGAAGACGTCCTCGACGAGCGCCGAGGTCAGCACCGCGGCCGGGGTGCCCTGCGCCACGATCGCCCCGTCGCGCATCGCCACGAGGTGCGTCGCGTACCGGGCGGCCTGGTTGAGGTCGTGGAGCACCGCCACCACCGTGCGCCCCGACGCGTGCAGGGCCGACGCGAGTTCGAGCACGTCGTACTGGTGCGCGATGTCGAGGAACGTCGTGGGCTCGTCGAGGAGCACGATGTCGGTCTCCTGCGCCAGGACCATCGCGATCCACACCCGCTGCCGCTGTCCGCCGGAGAGCTCTCCGACGCTGCGGTCCGCGAGCGAGACGGTGTCGGTCTGCTCGAGCGCGGCCTGCACGGCGATCCGGTCGGACCCGGACGACGGGTGCAGCAGGTCCTGGTGCGGGAAGCGCCCGCGGGACACGAGGTCGCGGACGGTGATGCCCTCCGGCGCGATCGGGGTCTGGGGCAGCATCCCGACCCGCCGGGCGACGGCCTTCGGGCGGAGCGAGTCGATCGGCGCACCGTCGAGGTACACCGTCCCGGCGCTCGGCTTCAGGGTCCGGGCGAAGGACTTCAGCAGCGTCGACTTGCCGCACGCGTTCGGTCCGACGATGACGGTCAGCTCACCGTCGGGCACGTCGACGTCGAGCGACGAGACCACGACCCGGTCGTCGTAGGCCAGCGTCAGGCCGCGCGCACCCAGGGCGGTCGCCGGGACCGCGCCGACCACCGGGGCGGGTGCTGCCCCGCTCAGTGCTCGGCCTTGCCGTGCCGCCAGTAGCCCATGAAGGCGACCTGCCGACGGTCGAGCCCGACGCCACGCACGAGGTGGCGGCGGAGCTCCTTGACGCACCCGGCCTCACCGGCGATCCAGGCGTAGACGGGGCGCTCCTCGGCGACCTCGGGGACGTCCCAGAGCACCTGCTCGTCGACGTCCACGTCCGTCAGCTCGACGGTGCCCCGCGCGGTGCCGTCGCCGCGCGCCGGACCGGCAGCGACCTCGGACGCCCACGCGTGCACCTGGTCGGACATTCGGACCCCGTGGGAGGCGCCGTTGCGGGCGATCCAGCGCACCTCGACCCCGGCGGGGGCGGTGACCGGCAGCCGGTCGGCGTCGGTCGGGACCTCGATGAAGACGTGTCCGACGGTCGCGACGTCGAGCGCCTCGAGGATGGCGCAGATCGCGGGAGCGGCGGTCTCGTCGCCGGCGAGCAGGATCCGGGTCGCGCTCCCCGGAGCGAACTCCGCGGCACCGCTCGGCAGCTCGGCCGGCGAGGACGGCACGGCGGGCCCGACGATGCGGAGCTCGTCGCCCACGCGGCAGGACGACACCCAGCGCGACGCCGGGCCGGCGTCCCCGTGCGCCACGAAGTCGATGTCGAGCTCACGCGCGTCGGGGCGGAACGACCGCACGGTGTAGGTGCGCAGCGGGTTGCGCTCGGCGTCGGGCAGCGCGCGCCAGGCGCCGTACCAGTCGTCGCCGTCGGGCAGGTCGGTGAACCCGTGCCCGGGGATCGGCAGGACGACCTTGATGCGCTGGTCGAGCCCGACCGCGGAGAAGTCCGCGAGCGCGTCACCGGTGAGCGTCACCCGGACGAACGACGGGGTGAGCGCCGACACGGCCGCGACGCGGACGGAGAAGACTCGGTACCGGGCTGCCACGAGGTACGAGTATGGCATGCCTTACCTAAGCCTTCCAGGGGAACTGGGGTACCGATCCAGGTGCGAGGATCGGACCCGTGCACGAACCCGACGACGAATTCTCGGACCTCGCCGCCCTCGCTGCGGCGAGCGGCGTGACGGAGCCGCTGCGCGCCTCCCGGCAGGTGGTCCGCACCGGCGACGGACGCGAGACCGCGGCGATCCGCTGGGACACGGCGGACGGCCGGGAGGCGCGGATCACCTACCTGCACGGGCTCGGCATCGACGCGCACAGCTTCGACCAGACGGCGATCGCGGTCGGGGAACCGGCGGTCGCCCTCGACCTGCCCGGGCACGGCCGGTCGTCCTGGCGCGACGACGCCGACTACGGCGCGAGCACGACGGCCCCGCAGGTCCTGGCCGCGCTCGACGCCCTCGGGGTGCCCCCGGGCGTGGTCGTCGGACACTCGCTCGGGGCCATCCTCGCGGCCCGGCTCGCCGCGACGGCCCCGGAGCGCGTCACCGGCCTGGTGCTCGTCGACATGTCCCCGGACTTCGCGCAGCGCGCGGTCGACCGCATCGCCCGGGCGCTCGAGGACGAGACGCCGTTCGCGTCCCTCGACGAGGTCGTCGACCGTGCCGTCGAGGCCCGCGTCGGTGACGACCGGGCGGTGCTCCTCCGCGAGGCCCGGCACACCACCCGCCTCGGCGAGGACGGCCGGCTCGTCCGCCGGCACCACTTCCCGCACCTGCCCTCGGGTCGGACGGCGTCGGTCGGCCGGTTCGCCGACGCGTGGCCCGACCTCGAGGCACTGCATGTACCGCTCCTGCTCGTCCGGGGCGACCGCGGCTACGTCTCGCCGAGGCTGCACGCAGGCTTCACGGAGCGCCTGCCGGACGCCGAGGTCGTCACGGTGACCGCGCGGCACGCCGTGCAGAACCAGGCACCCCTCGAACTGGCGTCGGTGATCCGGGCATGGGGTGAGCGTCACGCGTTGTTGCACCCGGTCCAACAACCGTCACACGGCGCTGATCGCCGGTAACCTCGTCCCCGCGCGATGCGACGACCGTCGCCCCCACGCGCCCGGAAGGAACCCACACCCATGAGTCCGCTCCTCCCCCGACGCGGCAGCCGTACGGCGCGCGTCGCACTGGCCGCCACCGCGGTCGCCGTCGCCTCGGCCCTGACGCTCACCGCCTGCTCCGGCTCGGACAGCAGCGACCGCGGCGGCGACGACGCCACCGTGCGCGTCGGTCTCGTCCTCGAACCCACGAGCCTCGACATCCGCACGCAGTCCGGCGCCGCACTCGACCAGGTGCTCATCGACAACGTGTACCAGGGCCTGGTCGGACGGACCGCGGACGGGGAGATCCGCGACGTGCTGGCGTCGGGGCACGAGGTGTCGGCGGACGGGAAGACCTACACGTTCACGCTGCGCGAGGGCACCACCTTCCAGGACGGCAAGCCGGTCACCGCCGCCGACGTCGTCTGGTCGCTGCAGCAGGCCAAGGACAACACGTCGTACGTCGACTCGGCGAAGCTCGCCGGGGTCACGTCGATCACGTCGCCGTCGGAGGGCGTCGTCGAGCTGCAGCTCGCCCAGCCGGACTCCGACCTGCTCTTCTCCCTGACCGGCCGTGCCGGGCTCGTGCTCGAGCAGGCCGCGAAGAACGACCTGTCCGACAGCGCCAACGGCACCGGACCGTACGAGGTGTCCTCCTGGAAGCAGGGCGACTCGCTCACCTTCAGCCGCAACGACGACTACTGGGGCACCGAGCCGAAGGTCGCGAAGATCGTGTTCCGGTACATCACCGATCCGTCGACGGCCGTGAACGCGATGGCGAACGGCGACCTCGACGTCTTGAACCCCGTCGACGGCACCCTCGCGAGCCAGTTGCAGGGCAACCAGGACATCACACTGCACCGCGGCAAGACGACCGACAAGTACACGCTCGCGTTCAACGACGCCCGGGCGCCGTTCACGGACAAGCGGGTGCGGCAGGCGATCCGGCAGGCGATCGACCCGAAGGCGCTCATCAAGGCCATCGGTGGCACCGGCGTCGAGCAGGGCGGCCCCATCCCCGAGCTCGACCCCGGGTACCAGGACCTGACGTCGATCGACGCGTACGACCCCGACAACGCGAAGAGGCTCCTGGCCGAGGCCGGGCAGTCCGACCTCGACCTGACCCTGACCTACGCCAACGTGTACCCGGCGACCATCGGCGACGTGCTGAAGTCGCAGCTCGCCGAGGTCGGCATCACGCTGAAGGTCGAACGGGTCGACTTCGCCACGTGGCTCGACCAGGTGTTCAAGAAGAAGGACTTCCAGCTCTCGATGGTCGACCACGTCGAGGCCCGGGACTTCGGGAACTGGGCGAACCCGGACTACTACTTCGGGTACGACAACCCGGAGGTGCAGCGGCTCTACGCCGAGTCGATCGCAGCGACGTCGCAGACCGAGAAGGAGCAGGCCCTCCGCGAGGCCGCCCGGATCGTCAGCGAGGACGCCGCCGGCGAGTGGCTGTACACGGCGACGGAGATCACCGCCGTGCGGAAGGGCGTGACCGGGTTCCCCGTCGACGGCGGCAACTCGCGCCTCGACCTGGCCGGGCTGGCGGTCCGGTGACCTCGGCCCGCGATGGCGCCGCGGGCCCGTCCCGTGTCGGGGCGCCGTCCGGCGCTGCGGTCCGGGCTCGCGCCGCCGCCCCCGTAGCATCGGACGCGTGACCCGGTTCCTCGTCGGGCGACTGCTGCTGCTCGTCGTCGGCCTGCTCGTGGCGAGCATCATCGTGTTCGCCACGCTGCGCGTGCTGCCCGGCGACGTCGCCCAGATCGTCGCCGGCACCCAGTCGACGCCGGCGCAGGTCGAGCAGCTCCGGCAGCAGCTCGGCCTCGACCGGCCCGTCGTCGTGCAGTACCTCGACTGGATCGGGGGCGTGCTACGCGGCGACCTCGGCCGGTCGCTCGTGACGAACGGCGCCGTGGGACCGGAGATCGCGCAGAAGCTCGCCGTCACGCTGCCGCTCGCGGGGATGTCCCTGGTGGCCGCCCTCGTGCTCGGTGTCCCGCTCGGCGTGCTCGCCGCGGTGCTCCGTCGCCGAGCCGGCGGTGCGGTGATCGGTTTCGTCGCCCAGGCGGTCGCGGCGGTCCCCGTGGTCTGGGCCGGCATGCTCCTCATCGCGCTGTTCGCCGTCACGCTGCACTGGCTGCCGACGCAGGGCTTCCCGCTCGACGGGTGGGACGAACCCGGACGGGCGTTCTCGTCGCTCGTGCTCCCCGCGCTCACGATCGGTGCCGTCGAGGGCGCCGTGATCCTGCGCTTCACCCGCTCCGCCACCCTCGCCGTGCTCGACGCCGACCACGTCCGCACCGCGGCGGCGATCGGCCTCACCCGGACGCGCGCGCTCCTGCGGCACGGCCTGCCGTCGGTGGCCCTCACCGTGCTGGCGGTCCTCGGCGTGCAGATCGCCGGCCTCCTGGTGGGGGCGGTCGTCGTCGAGCAACTGTTCTCGCTCCCCGGGGTCGGGCGCATGCTCGTCACCG
Organism: Curtobacterium subtropicum; assembly: GCF_030362975.1. Lineage (NCBI taxonomy): Bacteria > Bacillati > Actinomycetota > Actinomycetes > Micrococcales > Microbacteriaceae > Curtobacterium > Curtobacterium subtropicum. The sequence goes on along the minus strand of NZ_JAUCMM010000005.1, from coordinate 45,117 downwards.
ACGTCGGACGACGCGACATCACGAAGGTGCAGTCGGAGCTCCTCGTGCTCACGGGGCTGGTGCTGGTCGTCGGCTTCGCGGTCGACGTCGTGCACCGCGCGCTCGACCCCCGGCAGCGGGAGGTGGGCGAGTGATCCGCCGCATCGTCTCCCGACCGACCGGGTGCTTCGCCGTCGTGGTGCTCGCGCTCCTCGTCGTGCTCGCCGCGGTCTCGCTGCTCTGGACGCCCCAGGACCCGTTCCGTGCCGACCCGTTCCGGCAGTGGGCGGCGCCGAGCCCGGCGCACTGGTTCGGCACCGACGCCTCGGGCCGGGACATCGCCAGCTACCTGCTGGCCGGCACCAGGACGACCCTGCTCGTCGCGGTCGGGTCCGGCGTGGTCGCGAGTGTCGTCGGCATCGTCCTGACGGCGATCGGCTCGCTGACCACGAGGTGGGTCCGCGAGGGCACCGCCGTGCTCCTCGACATCCTCGTCGCGTTCCCCACGCTGCTGACCGCGATGCTCCTGACGGCGGTGTTCGGCGGGTCGCTGGGCATCGTCGTGGTGAGCGTCGGCCTGTCCTTCGGCGTGACGATCGCCCGCGTCGCCCGCGGTGAGATTCGCCGCATCGCCCGGAGCGACTACGTCGTCGCTGCCCGGGCCTCCGGCGTGGGACCCCTCGGCGTGCTCACCCGGCACCTGGTGCCGAACGCGGCGCCGCTGTTCACCGTGCAGCTCTCGCTCGCGATGGCGACGGCGGTCCTCGCCGAGGCCGGCCTGTCCTACCTGGGCTACGGCGCCGGGTCGGACACCGCGTCGTGGGGCAACCTGCTCGCGGACCTGCAGACGTACATCGGCGTGCACCCGTGGAGCGCGACCTGGCCGGGCGCCGCGATCGCCCTCGTGGTGGCCGCGCTCTCGCTGCTCGGCGACGCCGTGCGCGACGCGTCCGACCCGCGCCTGACCACCGGCGACCGGCCCAGCGGGGACCGCGACACCGGCGACCGGTCCAGCGGGGACCGCGACACCGGCGACCGGGCCACCGGCGATCGGCCCAGCGGAGACCGGCCCAGCGGAGACCGAGCCGCCGACGACCGGACGGTCGCCGACGACGGCACGACCACGACCCCGGGGGTGACGGCGTGAGCGACCAGCGGACCGGACGCGACGGTCTCGAGGTGACCGGACTGTCGGTCCGCATCGCGGGCCGGACGGTGCTCGACGACGTGACGTTCACCGTGCCTCCAGGCCGCCGCGTCGGCGTCATCGGCGCCTCCGGGTCCGGGAAGTCGATGACCTCGCTCGCCCTGATGGGCCTCGAACCGACCGGTGCTGAGGTGCGCGGGAGCATCCGCCTCGACGGCACCGAGCTCGTCGGCCTGCGGGACCGCGAGCGCGCACGGCACCGCGGATCCGGCATCGGAATGGTGTTCCAGGAACCCGGGACCGCCCTCGACCCGCTCCGCCGGGTCGGCGCGCAGGTCGCGGAGCCGCTCCGACTGCACCGTGGCCTGGACCGCCGTGCGGCCGCCACCGCCGCGGTCGCGCTGGCGGACGCCGTCGGGCTGCCCGACCCCGCGGCGCTGCTCCGGCAGTACCCGCACCAGCTGTCCGGCGGGCAGCGGCAGCGCATCTGCATCGCGATGGCGATGGCCGGTTCCCCCGCGTACCTCGTCGCCGACGAACCGACGACCGCGCTCGACGTCACGACCGAGGCGCGGATCCTCGAGCTCTTCGAACGGCTCTCGACCGAGCGCGGCACGGGGATGCTCTTCGTGACGCACGACCTCGCGGTGCTCGCACGGATCGCCGACACGGCCGTCGTGCTCGACCACGGCCGGGTCGTGGAACAGGGGTCCGTCCGCTCGCTGCTCGACGCCCCGCAGCACCCGGCGACGGCGGCCCTCGTCGACGCCGCGCGTGCCACCGCCCGCAGCACCGGAGGCCCCGCATGACCGACGCGCTGCACGCCAGCGGACTCCACCGCACCTACCGCCTCCCGCGGCGCGGACCCTTCGAGCCGGGTCCCGTGCGGACCGCCGTCGACGGGGTCGACCTGACGGTCGTCTCCGGCGCTCGGCTCGGGATCGTCGGCGAGTCCGGCTCCGGCAAGTCGACGCTGGTGCGGCTGCTCGCCGGCCTGGAGGCCCCCACCGCCGGCACCGTGTCGGCCGGCGGTCGACCCGTGGTCGCGTCGGCATCCGCACGTGCGATGCGCTGGTTCCGTCGCGAGACCGGGGTGGTGTTCCAGGACCCGTACGCGTCCCTCGACCCGAGGATGCGCGTCGGGACGATCGTCGCCGAGCCGCTCCGTGCGCTGCAGGTGCCCGGGGATCACCGAGCACTCGTGGCCTCGGTGCTGGAGCGCGTCGACCTGCCCGCGGACGCCGCCGACCGGTACCCGCACGAGTTCTCCGGCGGGCAGCGGCAGCGCATCGCGATCGCCCGCGCGGTCGTGCACGCGCCGAGGATCCTGTTCGGGGACGAGCCGATGAGCGCCCTCGACGTGGTGGTCCGTGCCCGCGTGATCGACCTGTTCCGCTCGCTCGCCGACGATCTCGGGCTGACGCTCGTGCTCGTGTCGCACGACATCGGCGTGGTGCAGCGGCTGTGCGACACCGTCGCGGTGCTCTCCGAGGGGCGGATCGTGGAGCAGGGGCCGGTGTCGCTGCTCGACGATCCGCGGCACCCGGTGACGCGGGCGCTCGTGGCGGCGGCGCCGACGCTGCCGTAGCGCGCGGGGGGCTGCGCGCCGTCCGGCGCTCGTGGCTTGCGGCCCGCGGCTCGCGGCCCGTGGCTCGTGGCGCGTGGCGGCGGGTGATGCGACAGGACCGCTGTCCTACGACGACCACGATGTCGAGTCAGTCGCAGGGGACGGCCGGGCTCCGACTCGCACGACAAGACCGCTGTCGTACGACGACCACGATGTCGCGTCAGTCGCAGGGGACGGCCGGGTTCCGACTCGCGCGACAGGACCGCTGTCGTACGACGACCACGGAGTCGCACCGACCGCCGGACCTGCACCAGCCGCCGCAGCCGCGTCGACCCACCCGAGCGGGCCCCGGACGACCTCAGCCCCGCGTCACCACATCGCCGGGTGCCGCCGCTGCCAGCGCAGCCGTCGCTCGAGCTGCGCCCCGATCGCGAGCAGTACCCGCTCCCCACCCGGACGCCCGATCAGCTGCACACCCATCGGCAGCCCGGCACCGTCGGGGTGTCCGTCCTCGGTGACCCCGACCGGCAGCGTGATCGCGGGCAGCCCCGACACGTTCGCCATCGAGGTCCAGGGCGAGTACGCGCACTGCCGCCGGAAGTCCTCCTCGGGGTCGTCGCCGTACCAGCCGAGCGGCCGCGGCGTCAGCGCCAGGGTCGGGGTGAGCACGGCGTCGAAGCGGTCGAAGGCCCGGATGAGCCCGACCGAGAAGGCGTCGAGCGTGGTCATCGCGTCGAGCACCCGGGTCGCCGTCAGGTGCTCGGCGCGCGAGACCAGCCACGCCACGAGCGGGGTGAGCCCGGACAGGTCGATGCCGGGGACGCGGGGCAGCCCGGCGGCGCTCGACTCCCACGCCACCCGGAACGCGTCGGCGTACGGCAGCCGGGGCATCGCGACGTCCTCGACCCCGTGCCCGACCTCGCCGAGCACGCGCACGGCGGTCTCCACGGCGGCCCGGGCGGCGGGGTCGACCACGACGTCGACCGCCTCGTCCCACGGCGACCCGTCGAGCAGCCCCACCACGAACCGTCCCTCACCCCGCACGGCAGCGGCGGTGAAGGGTCCCTCGCCGACCTCGGGTGTGACGAGCGCGTACGGCGACGGTTCCGGCAGCCCGGTCGGTGCGACCAGGGCGTCGAGGAGCATCCCGGCGTCGGCGACGTTCCGGGCGATCGGCCCGGCGACGCTCAGCCCGCCGAGGCCCGACCGGCCGGGCATCGACGGCACCCGGCCGCGACTCGGCTTCAGCCCGACCAGGCCGGTCGCCGCGGCCGGGATGCGCACCGATCCCCCGCCGTCCGTCCCGACGGCCGCCGGCACGAGTCCCGCGGCGACGGCGACGGCGGTGCCGCTCGACGACCCGCCGGGCGCCCGCGTGGTGTCGTACGGGTTCCGCGTCGTACCGAACCGGGTCTCCGAGGACGACGACATGCCGAACTCGGGCGAGGTCGTCTTGCCGAGGCTGATCGTGCCGGCTGCGGCGAGCGCCGCCACCATCGGGTGGTCGGCGGTCGCTGACGTCACCGGCAGCGCGGCGGAGCCGTGGCGGGTGGGGACCCCGGCGCGGTCGTACAGGTCCTTGTCGGCGGTCGGCAGTCCCCACAGCGGCCGTGAGGTCGGGACGAGCGACCCGAGGGCGGACGCTCGTTCCCGGGCGGCGTCGGCGGTGACGGTGACGAACGCGCCGAGTGCGGGGTCGAGGCGCGCGATGCGGGCGAGGTAGTGCTCGGTCACCTCGAGCGCTGTCGCGTCCCCCCGACGGATCCAGTCCCAGAGTTCCTGCGCCGAGAGGTGGTGGAGTTCGAACACGGTCCCCGAGCCTAGGCCTGCAGGTGCGCGGCGAGCACGTCCCGCACCGTCGTCCAGTCGTGCGGCCCGGAGCGGTCGTTCGCGACGTGGTGGAGTTCGGCCTCGCCGCTGAACATGCTGACGAAGTACTGCATCCCCTGCCAGGCGGGGAACGGCTCGCTGTCGTCGGCCGTCGAGAGGCGTCGCCCGATGCGGGCCATGGCGGAGAGGGTCCCCGCGGTCCCGGCCCACTGCGTGCGGAACCGGGTGCCGGTCAGCCGTGACAGGGTGTCGGCGACGCTCCGCGCGGTGACCCGGTCCCCGGCGACCTCGACGACGCGCGGGGTGTCCGGGTCCAGGGCGACGCGTGCGGTGACCCAGGCGGTGTCGTCCTTCGTGGTGAAGTCGAGCACCTGGTCGGGGGACGACCAGTACAGGACGGTCCGACGGTCGAACAGGATCATCGGCGCCTGGCCGGTGAGCATGTCGGTGAAGGCGCCGTTCAGCACCGAGGTCGCGCGGATCGGCGCGGCGTCGAGGGTCGCGGCGAACTCGCGGCGCAGCTCGAAGTTCCGGTTGGTGCCGGGGGTGATCGCCCGGTAGTCCGCCGAGTAGTCGGACGGCACGAAGCGGGGCACCCCGGCGTCGACCGCTGCCCGGAGCAGGGCGGTCTGCGCGTCCACGATCACCGACCGCGTGCCGCTCAGGGCGGAGACGACGACGTCCACCCCGGCGAGCGCCGTCACGAGCCGGTCGTGGTCGTCGTAGTCGGCCGCGGAGACCGAGACGCGGTCGGAGCGTCGGGTGAGCCGGTCGGCCGCTGGTCCGGTGGCCGATCGGCTGAGGGCACGGACGCGGACGTCGGGGTCGGCGGCGAGGAGTGCGTCGACGATGCGGGAGCCGAGGTCCCCGGTGGCGCCGGCGACGAGGACGGTGCTGCTGGTCATGCACCCGACGCTACGCACGGCCGTCCGGACCCGACCGGGGCTTGCATCCTTGGGTGGAACCCTCGGGGGTGCGTCCCCCCGCCGGTCGTCCCGGCGAGCGGTCGTTCCTAGCGTCGGTGTCATGACGAACACGACCGACGTCCGGCCCGGTGACCGCACCGCTGCCGGCACCACAGCACCCCGTGCGACGGGGATCCGGGGCGTGGTGTCCCGGCACCCCCTCGCCTCCTTCGCCACCCTCGCGCTCGGCCTGAGCTGGCTCGCGTGGGTCCCGTACGTCCTGAGCCCGCACGGCTTGGGCGTGTGGGACCTGCACTTCCCCGAGTTCCTCGGCACCGCGCAGTTCACGGGCATCCTGCCCGGGGCGCTCCTCGGCCCGCTCGGCGGCGCGTTCATCGTGACCGCGCTGGCGGACGGTCGTCCGGGCCTGCGCCGCTGGGTCGGACGGCTCTGGCGCTGGCGCGTGTCCTGGTACTGGTACGCGCTCGCCCTGGTCGGTGTCCCCGCTCTGGTGGTCGTGACCGGGCTGCCGTTCTCCGGCGGTCAGGTGCAGGCGCCGAGCACACTCGCCCTGCTCGCCCTCGTGCCGGGTCTCGTGGTGCAGCTGTTCACCACGGGGCTGTCGGAGGAGCCCGGCTGGCGCGACTTCGCACTCCCCCGACTGCAGGAGCGCTTCGGCCCCCTCGGGGCGGCCGCGGTGCTCGGACCGCTCTGGGCGCTGTGGCACATGCCGCTGTACCTGTCCGACTGGGGTGGGTGGCCCGAGGCGCACTGGTCGGAGCCGCTGGTGTTCGCCCTGTTCACGATCACGTTCAACGTCGTGATGACGTGGGTGTTCAACCGCACCGGTGAGAGCCTGCCGATCGCACTGCTGCTGCACGTCGGGGTGAACAACACGATCTCGACCCTGTGGGCGGACATGTACCCGGGGATGACGGCGGGCACGATGATGCACGGGCTCGCGATCGTCTCGACCGTGGCCGCCGCCGTCCTGCTGCTCGCGACCCGGGGTCGGCTCGGGTACGACCGTCGGCCGGGAGGCACGGATCGCCTCCCCGCACCGGCCTCGGCCCGCCTCGTAGGATCGGACGATGGCACCCGCTGAAGCGAGTGCGGCTCGCGTCGCCGCCGCCCCCCGTCCCGCACGGGAGGTCGACGGCGACCGCCGCACGCGCCGCACCGACGTCCTGGTCGCCGTCGCGACCGCGGTCGTCTCGCTGGGACTCTTCCTCGGCCTGCCGTACCTCGAGGCACTCGACCCCGACGGGTTCGGGGTGCCGATCACGACCCCCGCGGTCGGCGACCCCGCCTGGGTGGTGATGGCGTCCGGGTTCCTCGTGCAGTCGGCGGCCTTGCTCGCCGCGCGCCAGGCCCCTCGGGCAGTCCTGCCCGTGGTCGCGGCCGTCCCCGTCCTCGTGGTCGTCATCACCTCCGGCGGTGACCTGTTCGGCGTCTCCGTGCTCCCCGTCGTCGTGGCGGTCGTCCTCGCTGGCCTGCGGGTGCCGCTCGCCCGGCTGTGGCCGTCGGTCGTCGGCGCGGGGGCGCTCGTGGCCGCGAGCACCGCGGGCAACTGGATCGAGCAGAACGGCGCACTCTCCGGCCACTCACTCGCCGATGCAGTCGTCGGCGCGCTCCCGCAGGGTGTCACGCAGGCCGTCGGCGCGGTGGGGATCCCCCTCGTCGTGACCCTCTTCGTCCGATCCCGTCGCGAGGTCCGGGCCGCACGCGACGCCGAGCTCGAGGCCCGCACGGCCGAGGCGTCGGCGGTCGTCCGGGAGCAGGACGCCCGGGTCGACGCCGCCGTGTCCCGCGAGCGGGCGGCGATGGCCCGGGAGCTGCACGACATCGCCGCGCACCACCTGTCCGGGATCGCCCTCATGTCGGCCGTGATCGACCGGCAGATCGACACCGACCCGGTCGCCGCGCACGAGGGCGTCCGCCAGGTCCGGGAGCAGAGCACCGCCGTGCTCGAGGACCTCCGACGCCTGGTCGGGCTGCTCCGTGACGACGCCCCCGCCGAACGCGCCGTGGAGACCGTCGCGGGGATCGTCGACCTGGTCGAGCGCGCTCGGTACCGGTCCGACGTGCGCCTGGAGGTACTGCCCGGCGAGCACCCGCTCGCGGACGGCGTCGGACCCCTGGCGCAGCTCGCCGCCTACCGCACCGCGCAGGAGGCCCTTGCGAACGCCGCCCTGCACGCCCCGGGCACCGTCGTCACGGTGATGATCGACGACCGCGCCCCCGACCACCTGGAGCTGCACGTGGAGAACACCTCGACACGGGACCTCTCGGAGCAGGCCGGAACAGGCGACGCGGTCCCGGGGAGCCCGGCAGCGGGTGGGAACGGACTGCGTGGCATGCGTGAGCGGGCGGAGCTGGTGGGGGCGCGCCTCCGGACCGGTCCGACGGCCGACGGTGGCTGGTCCGTCGCGCTCGACCTCGGGCGGCAGGCGGCGGAGGTGGCCCCGTGATCCGGGTGCTGGTGGCCGACGACCAACCGCTCGTGCGCGCCGGGGTGTCCGCGCTGCTGGCCGCCGAGCCGGACGTCGACGTCGTGGCGGTCGCTGCTGACGGCGGCGAGGCGCTCGCGCTGGCGCGCAGCACCCGGCCCGACGTCGCGGTCCTCGACATCCGGATGCCGGTCCGGAACGGCATCGAGGTCGCACGGGAGCTCTGCGCGCCGGACGCCGACCCCGCGGTCCCCGTGCTGGTGCTGACGACGTTCGACCTCGACGACCTGGTGTTCGGGGCGCTCGAGGCCGGCGCGTCCGGGTTCCTGCTCAAGGACGCCGAACCGGACGTGATCGTCGACGCCGTGCGCCAGGTCGCGGCGGGGAACGGCACGATCGACCAGAGCCTGACGCGGCGGGTGCTGCGGGAGTTCGTGTCGCGGCGGAGCCTGCAGCCGGTGACGGGTGACCGAGCGTCGGAGGTGCTGACCGCCAGGGAACGGGACGTGCTGCTGCTCCTGGCACAGGGGATGTCGAACGAGGAGATCGCCGCGGCCCTCGTCGTCGAGGTCTCCACGGTGAAGTCGCACCTGGCGCGGATGCTGCCGAAGCTCGGGGTGCGGTCGCGCCTGCAGGCCGTGGTCTGGGCCTACCAGAACCGCGTCGTGGCGGTCCCCGAGGGGTAGCCGCGGCGTCAGGCGAGGCAGTACGCGAGGACCGCCTGCTGCACCGGGAGCAGCGCTCGCTTCGCCCCGTGCCCCACGAACGCCGGACTCGCAACGGCGTCCGCGCTCACCTCACGTCCACGGACGAACGGCGGGCACGGGGCGAAGCGGACGCCGTCGGGAGCGAGCGCCAGGACGTCCGCGGTCACCCGGTAGGGCTCGAGGGCAGCTGCGTGCCGACCGGGTCCGTCGGTCACGACGACGTCCGCGTCGACCATCGCTCCGGCCAGGTCGTCCGTCCACCGCACGTCGGGCGTCGCGAGCCCCTCGGGGCAGCACTGGACCAGGTCGAAGCCGAACAGCCGCGAGGCCTCCGCCCACGCTCGGGCGATGTTGCCGTCCGCGCCGACGAACCGCACCCGCAGGGAACCGACCTCGTGCCCGCGCGTGAGGGCCCAGAGGTCCGCGAGCACCTCGCACGGGTGGTTCTCGCTCGTCATCGCGTTCACGACCGGGACGGCGTCCGCACCGGCGAGCGCCTCGAGGACGGAGAGGTCCGGATGTCGGACCACGAGCACGTCGACGAAGTCCGCCAGGTACCGGGCGACGTCGTCGTGCGCCTCGTCCTTGTCGAGCGACTCCGGCGGGAACACGATCGGCTGGAGGCCGGCGAGCGCCGCGCCCCGCTCGAAGGACGCCCTGGTGCGGAGGCTCGTCGGGGGGAAGAACATGCCCGCGGCCCCGTGCAGCGCCGGGCCGGTCCCCTGCTCGTACGCGCGGGTCAATGCGAACACGGCGTCGGTGTCGTCGGTGGTCCAGTCGTCGAGTCGCAGGAGGTGGCGCACCCCGCCACGCTAGGGGTGCGTCACCGCGGACCCGTCCCCGACTCCCCGCGCAGGGCAGACAGCACGCGGGTCCGGACCACGGCATCGCCGTCGCCGGCCGGGTCGACCAGGACCGCGCGCATCCCGGCAGCGCGTGCACCGGCAACGTCGCGTCGCGGGTCGTCGCCGACGAAGAGACACGCGGTGACGGGGACACCGAGCTCGGCGGCCACCTGCTCGAAGGCGCGCCGGTCCGGCTTCGCCACCCCGATGCGCTCGGACGTGCACACCACGTCGACGAGGTCGCCGAGCCCGGTGACCGCGAGCTTGTCGCGCTGCTGCTCCTCGGTCCCGTCGGTCAGGACACCGACGACCATTCCGAGATCGGCGGCTTCACGGAGGAGCGACGCACTCCCGGGGAACGGCAGCCAGGAGGCGCGGTACGCCGCGAGGTACCGACCGAACAGGACGTCGAGCTCGTCCGGGTCACGCGACGGGTGGATCCCAGCGAGGGACAGGACCTCGACGAGCCTGGCCCGCCGCTGCTCGGCGAAGTCGACGTCACCGCGCCGCCACCGCTCGAAGTGTCGCGCTTCCGCCTCGGCCCAGGCGGCACGCAGGGTCGGCGTCGCAGCGACACCGACGCTTCGGAGGAAGTCGTCCACGGCCCGCGTCGACGCTCCGGCGTGATCGGACAGGGTGCCGTCCAGGTCGAAGACCACGGCACGGACCGGATGGGTCATCCCCGCACCGCGGCGACGACCCGCTCGACCGCGGCCGCGACCGCCCCCTCGCGCACCGCAGGGTCCTCGTGCTCGGACTCGTGGACGAACGCCGTCGCGCCGCGGACCGCGCCGCAGAAGTCCACCACCCCGTGCTCCAGCTGCGTCCGGAGCGCCTGCTCGTACCCGTGCCGCTCGTACACCCCGACGTCGTCGCCGGCGATCGGCACGAGGTGCACCGTGAGCCGCCCGAGCCGTCGGTCGATGCGGCCGTCCGCCCCGACTCCGAACGCCCACCCGTTCACGAACACCCGGTCGAGCCAGCCCTTGAGGAGTGCCGGGAGCGACCACCACCACACCGGGAACACCAGCACGAGGTGCTCGGCCCCGTCGAGACGCGCCTGCTCCGCCGCGACGTCCGGCGCGGGGTCGGTCCCCGTCCGGTAGGTGTGCCGGTCAGCGGCGGTGTACCGCGGGTCGAAGCCCTCGGCGGCGAGGTCTGCGACCGTCACCGGTCCCGCGTCGGCGGCGTCGAGCGCCGTCTGGAGGCGGCGGGCGACGGCGAGCGTCAGCGAGTCGGGGTCCGGGTGGGCGGTCACGATGAGCGTCGACACGGCTCGATCCTGCCAGCAGCGGGTGCACGGACACCGGCGATGCGTCTCGGAGAGCCCGCATCACGATGGCGGTCTGTCCCCTCACCCACGAGCGTCAGGGACAATGCGGTGTGATCTCCGGACTGAACCTCCCCGTCACCGTCACCTCCCGCGACGACGAGGTGCGGCTCCGACGGGCCACGATGGCGGACCTGCATCCGATCATCCGGCTCCTGTCGGACGACCCGATCAGCGCCGGGCGCGGCGACGTCGCGAGTACCGCGGACGAAGTGGCCTACGCGGAGGCGCTGCAGCGCATCATCGATGACTCGAGCAACGATGTGCTCGTGGTGGAAGCGGGCACAGCCGTCATCGGAACGCTGCAGCTGACGATCATCCCCGGGATGGCTCGACGAGGAAGCGCTCGGCTGTTGGTCGAGGCCGTACGCGTCGCCAGCGCACGACGCTCTGCCGGCGTCGGGACGGCCGCGATGCGATGGGTCGTCGAACAGGCCGCGATCGAACTCAGGACTCCGCTGGTGCAGCTCACTTCCGATGCGGCGCGTACTGACGCGCATCGCTTCTACCGCCGTCTCGGCTTCATCGACTCCCACGTCGGCTTCAAGTTCGCCGTGTCATTGCCCGACAGGCCTGCCCAGTGAGCGATCGGCGAACACGGTCCGCCGCCCCGGCGTCGACGAGGCGGGCTCGACGGTCAGACGTCGAGCGTTCACGTTCAGCGCGCGAGTTTGCGCTGCAGGCTCCGCAGCAGTTGCAGAGCGGTAGCGTCTCGGACGCCCGTGGCGGTCTCCCACTCGATGCCGGATCCGACGATGTCGGAAGCGAACACGACTTCTGTGGCAAGCAGGGTCCTGCGCCAGTCGTCGATCGGCATCGGCCCACCTCGGTCGAGGACAGGTCCGACCCTCCGGCTCTGTTCGAAGAAGTCGTGCTCGGACCGGGCGAAGTACGTTGGCTGCATGACCGATGACAGTCTGTCGCTCTCGGTGACGTCAGGAACCTCCGTCGCAGCGGTCTGGTTCGCGCTCACCGACGGGCGCGACAGCTGGTGGCCGGAACTCTCACTGAAGCCGGAGGTCGGCGCCGCAGTGCGTGAGACGTGGACCGAGGACGGGCGGGAGCGGTCCGCCGACGGTCACGTGACGGAAGCAGCCCCACCGAACGCGCTCGGCTTCGTGTGGCAGCAGGCGGCCTGGCCTGCGTCGCTGCACGTTCGGTTCGTCGTCGAGCAGGCCGGTAGCGGCAGTCTCGTGACCGTGAGCGAGGCCGGCTTCGCGCAGCTCCCTGACGGATCGGTCGTCCGGTCAGCACACGAGGACGGTTGGGCGTTCCACCTCACGAACCTGCTGGCCGCCGCATCTCGGTAGCCGGTCGAGCGACGAACAGTCCAGCCCACGCTGGAGGTGGATGCGGCGCCCGGATGCCGCCTGTCCCAGATCCGTTCCGGACGGGAGGCACGGGGCGGTCCGGCACCGTGCCTCCCGTCCGGTGGGTGGTGACGACGTCAGTCGTCGTAGCGGTAGAAACCGCGTCCGGTCTTCACGCCGAGGTGGCCGGCGTCCACGTACTCGCACAGCAGCCGACGCGGCCCCTCGGGCAGGTGCGGGTCCTCGGCTGCGTAGTGCTCCTCGATGTCGAGGACGACGTCGAGGCCGACCTGGTCCATCATCCGGAAGGGCCCTGCCGGTGCACCGCTGTTCACCTGCCACATGGCGTCGACGTCCTCCGGTGTCGAGACGCCGTCGGCGACGACCGCGAGGGCCTCGCGCTTGATGGCGGCCCAGATGCGGTTGAAGATGAACCCGGTCGACTCGCGGCGGGCGAGGAACGGGTGCACGCCGTAGCGGGGCAGGACCTCGAGCAGCAGGTCGATCACGGCGGGGTCGGTCTGGCCGTCGCTCATCAGGTCGACGGCGTTCTGCTGCGGCGGCATGTAGAAGTGCACGTTGAGGACGCGCTCGGGGTGCTGGACCTCGTCGATGACCAGGCGGCTGGCGTACGAGGACGAGTTCGTCGCGAGGATCGTGTCCGCCGCGACGATCGCGTCGAGCCGTCCGGACAGCGGCGTCTTGAGGTCGAGCCGCTCGGGCACGGCCTCGACGACGAGCCACGCGTCGGCCACCGCTGCCTCGAGGTCTTCCTCGCCGCGGACCGACCCCGCGGTCGCACCGTCGCGCGCTGCCACGACCCCGGGCAGGGTCTCCTCGACGTACGCGACCGCGGCGGCTCGGACCTCGTCGGACAGGTCGTGGATGCGGACCTCGGCCCCGCCGCTGGCGAACATCAGGGCGATCCGCCGCCCGAGGGTCCCACCGCCGATCACGGTCACTGGGCGGTCGGCGGTGTCGCGGGGCGGCTGGTAGGGCACGGGGTTCCTGCTCTCGGTCGAGTTCGGTACAGTTCGTATTCGATACAGATCGTATCCGAATTGAGAAGGAGATGCGCATGCGCGCCGACGACGTCCTCCAGCACCTGACCACCCCGCTCGCCGCGCCGGTGTACCCGCTCCGGCCGACCCGCTTCACAGACCGCGAGTACTTCAACGTCGTGTACCGCACCGACCCCGACGCGCTGCGCGCCGTGGTCCCGGAGCCGCTCGAGGTGACCGAGCCGCTCGTCCGGTTCGAGGTCATGAAGATGGGCGAGGTCGACGGGTACGGCCCCTACGTCGAGTCGGGGCAGGCGATCCAGGTCGAGCACGAGGGCGAGCGCGGCGAGTACCTGCACGCGATGTACCTCGACAACTCGGCCGCGACGCTCGCCGGTCGTGAGCTCAGCGCCTACCCGAAGGTGCTCGGCACCCCGGCGCTCCGGGTCGACCAGGGTGCGCTGGTCGGCACCCTCGACCGTGGGACCGAGCGCGTGGCCACCGCGACCATGGCGTACGAGTGGGAGCCGCTCGACCGCGACTCCGCCCTGGCGGAGATCACCGTGCCGACCTTCATGGTGAAGCTCGTCCCGGACCTGCGCACCCAGCGCCACCTGGTGGCCGACCTCGTCCGCACCGAGATCACCGACGTGACCGTGAAGTCGGCGTGGACCGGGCCCGCCCGACTCCAGCTGTTCGCGCACGCACTCGCGCCGATGGCGGACCTGCCGGTGCTCGAGGTCGTCCGGGCGTCGCACATCGTGACGGACCTCACGCTCGCCCCGGTCTGCACCGTGCACGACTACCTGGCCGACGGGGCCTCGGCCTAGCCTGGTGCCGTGACCGAAGCAGCCGCACCGCGCACCGTCCGACGGCGGAGCAGCACCCGGGCGACGCTCATCGCGGCCGCCGACGCGATCTTCCAGGAGACCGGATCGACCTCGGTGAGCGTCGAGGCCGTCGTCGCCCGCGCCGGCTTCACCCGCGGGGCGTTCTACTCGAACTTCCGCACGGTCGACGAGCTGTTCTTCGCGGTCTACGAGCAGCAGGCAGAGGCCGTCTTCGCCGTGCTCGAACACGAGCTCGGGGCGGCCCTCGACGGGCACCCGACGGTCGACGGGGTCGTGCAGGGCGTCGTGCACGGCCTGCCTCCCGAGGACCGCTGGTACGCGATCCGCTCGGTGCTCACCACGCGGGCGCGACACGACCCCGAGGTGAACGCCCTGCTCCGTGCGCACACGGACCGGTTCCACGCGACGCTCCAGCCGCTCCTCGTCGCCGCGCTCGAACGGGCCGGTCGGGTCCCCACCGTCGACCCGGCCCTCTACACGCGGGCGGTGGTCGCGGCGCACGTCGGCGCGGTCAGCCAGAGCGTGCTGTTCGACGGGACGGACGCGGTGCGGGTCGCGGCGGTCGAGGGGTGCATCCTCGGACTCACCCGGCCGACCGACGACGTGGTCGGCGCGGCCGATGGAACCGATCGCCCGGCCTGAACCGCCGACCGACCGACCCGAGCGCCGTCCCGACCGGTCCGAGCTCCGTCCCGACCGTGGGACGATTGCCGGATGACCGCCACGCTCGTCGCCAAGGACCTCGCCGGCGGGTACGCCGCACGCACGCTCTTCGAGGGTCTCGACCTGACCGTCGCCCCGGGTGACGTGATCGGCCTGGTCGGCGTGAACGGTGCGGGCAAGTCCACGCTCCTCCGCCTGCTCGCCGGCGTCGACGAACCCCTCGCCGGCACGGTGTCGACGAACCCGCCGGACGCCTTCGTCGGATGGCTCCCCCAGGAGCACGAGCGGATCGCCGGCGAGACCGTCGCGGCGTACGTCGCCCGCCGCACGGGGTGCGCCGACGCCACCGCCGACATGGACCGCGCCGCCGAGGCCCTCGGCGATCCGGACGCCGGTGACGCCGCGGCCGACCGCTACTCGGCCGCGCTCGAGCGCTGGCTGGCGTCCGGTGCCGCCGACCTCGACGAGCGGCTGCCCGTCGTGCTCGCCGAGCTCGGGCTCGAGGCCACCCCGGACGGGACCGGCGTCGGGCCGGACTCCCGCATGACCGCGCTCTCCGGTGGCCAGGCTGCACGGGTGGGCCTCGCGGCACTGCTGCTCTCCCGGTTCGACGTCGTCCTGCTCGACGAGCCGACGAACGACCTCGACCTGGACGGGCTCGACCGGCTCGAGCAGTTCGTCACGGGGCTTCGCGGCGGTGCGGTGCTCGTCAGCCACGACCGCGAGTTCCTCGCCCGCTCGGTGACGGCCGTCCTCGAGCTCGACCTCGCGCAGTCGTCGCACCGGCTGTTCGGCGGCGGCTACGAGTCGTACCTCGAGGAGCGCGAGATCGCCCGGCAGCACAAGCGCGACGCCTACGACGAGTACGCCGCGACGAAGGCCGACCTCGTCTCCCGTGCACGGACGCAGCGCGAGTGGTCGAGCCAAGGCGTGCGGAACGCCATGAAGAAGAACCCGGACAACGACAAGATCCGTCGGCGGGCAGCCAGCGAGTCGAGCGAGAAGCAGGCGCAGAAGGTCCGGCAGATGGAGTCGCGCATCGCCCGGCTCGACGAGGTCGAGGAGCCCCGCAAGGAGTGGCAGCTCGCGTTCACCATCGGCAGTGCCCCGCGCTCATCGGCGGTCGTCGCGACCCTGTCCGACGCCGTCTACGAGCAGGGGGACTTCACGCTCGGCCCGGTGTCGCTGCAGGTGTCCGGCGGTGACCGGATCGGCATCACCGGCCCGAACGGTGCCGGCAAGTCGACCCTGCTCCGTGCCCTGCTCGGCCGGACGACGCCGACGAGCGGTTCCGCGTCGCTCGGTTCCAGCGTCGCGATCGGCGAGGTCGACCAGGCACGCGCGGCGTTCACCGGTGAGCACCCCCTGGCCGCGGCCTTCGAGGAGCTCGTCCCCGAGATGACCACCGCGGACGTCCGCACCCTGCTCGCGAAGTTCGGGCTGAAGGCGGACCACGTCGGCCGCCCGTCCTCCGCGCTCTCGCCCGGTGAGCGGACCCGTGCCGGCCTCGCGCTGCTGCAGGCACGCGGGGTGAACGTGCTCGTCCTCGACGAACCGACGAACCACCTGGACCTGCCGGCGATCGAACAGCTCGAGCAGGCCCTGGAGTCCTACGACGGCACCCTGCTGCTCGTCACGCACGACCGACGGATGCTCGACACCGTTCGGCTGGACCGCCGCTGGCGGGTCGAGGCGGGTCGCGTCACGGAGGTGTGACGGGACGGACGGGCGCGCCCCGCTCAGCGGCGACGCGAAGCGTTGCGCGGGGCGCGCCGACCGAGCCTGCGAGGGAGGACGATGGCGAGCCCGCCACGGGCCTCCCGTCCGCCCTCGGTGCGGTCAGTGCTCCCAGGCGAACCGGATCACGCCGTCGTGCTCGGTGGCGAGCGCGAGGAGGCGGAGCACGCCGACGAACAGCGCGAGACACGCGGCACCCCAGGCGACCGCGACCCACGGTCGACCTGCGGAGCCCCGCCGGAAGGCCACCATGCCGCTGAAGAGCCCGCAGAACGTCAGGGACAGCAGGGCCGCCCACCGCGCGAAGCCGGTCATCTGCGCGCCGAGGATGCTGCCGCCCCAGACGATCGCCAGCGTCACGAGCCACGAGCACAGGGCGACGATGAGCGCGCCCTCGATCACGTCGCCGAGACGGTCCGCGGACAGATCCGCACCGCGCCACCGCGCGTACGCCTTCTGCTGGAAGACCTTCCGGTAGCGGTCGATCTCCGGCAGCAGCGCAGCAGCCTCAGCCGGCAGGGCCGTTCCCTCGGGCAGCACCAGGAACATCGCCAGTTCCGAGGCGTCGACACCGGAGGCCGCGAAGAGCCGGGCGGCCCGGTCCTGCTCCTCGGGCGTCGTGAGTCCGGGGACCGCGAGACCCCAGCGACCGGCCTGGTCGGGTGCGCCGAGTTCGCGGTACCGCTCGACCAGCGCGAGCCGCACGTCGAGCGCTGCCGGCGCCGCCCGGACGCGGGTGCGCAACGACGCCAGCGCTTCGGCGCGTTCGCCACTCGCCCATCGTTCCGCGGCTCGGTCGATGACCTCGTGATCCTGCACCCGCTCATCCTGGAGCATCAGCGCGCTCGATGTCGCCCGGGTCGGCTGATCGGTCGGTTCGCGCTGCTCGGATGCGAGGAACCGGAGTCACCGCGTCACGCGTAGTGGAAGGCGCGTGCTGCCTCCGCGGAGATCTGCGCGTGACCGAGCAGCTCGTGCCCCTGGGGCGAACGCATGAAGGGAACGGTCAACGTCCGGACGAACGGGATGATCACGTCTTCCGCCAGTGCGGAGAGTTGTCGCTCGAGTTGCGGGTTCTCGTCCAACAGCATGTCCTCCACGTCGTCACGGTCCACCCAGACGTCGAGACGCGTGTAGACATCGGGGTCCCGCCCCCCGTGGGGGTCGTCGAGGTGGAGCCCGATGTTGATGAAGCTCCGTCCCCCGTACCGGGACCGTTGGAGTTCGAGCTCGACCCAGAGTCCCTCCTGGTCGATGAACCACCTCCGGTTCCTCGCCTTCCGGAACCCCGCTGCTCGCAGGCGATCCCGCAGCACCACCTCAGCTGTGATCATCTCGTCATCTCCGCAGTCCTCAGCACAAGAGCGCCGGCCACGTCGACAAGCGCGAGAAGCGAGGGCGTGGCGGTTCGGGCTCATCATCCTCCATCACACGGACCTCCGTGAGCACCGTGACCTCGCTCGTGTCGTACCAGCGGTGCGCGACACCGTCCCGCTCGTCGATGACCACCGTCGTCCGGTCCGCGGGGTCGTGCTCGTGCTCGCACGTCACGAGCAGCCAGTGGCCGTGGATCCGCTGCACCAGGACCGGTGCGAAGCTCGCGGGCGAGCCCCACATCGGCAGGAGCTCCGGGGTGAGCATCCGGACCGGCGGAGCCACCGTGCCGCTGCGGGCGAAGCTGACCTCCAGCGGTCCGTCGACGAAGTGGAGGACGCCCTCCGCGTAGCGGTCGCGGTGACGGTCGCCCTGCCGATCGAACGTCCAGCTCTCGTCGCGCTCGTCCAGGACGAGCTGGAACTGACGCGGCTGCGACGAGCCGCTCCGGGCCGCGGTCACCCCGCGAGCGAATCGTCGAGCAGGTCGCCGCAGCGCTGCGACCTCTCCCCGGAGGATCGGGACGTCGGTCGCGGCCAGGACGGTGTCGAAACGCACGTCCTCATGGTGCACGCTCGCGGCCGCCATGCTGCCAGCGCATCCCGAGGTGCCCTCACGGCCGGGATCTGGTGGACTGTGCGCAGGAGGGGACATGCGACGCAGGACCTGGGGCATCACGATCGGTGCGGTGGCGGCAGCGGCGCTCGCCGCGGTGGGGATCGGCGCGGCCGTGCAGCAGCCGGAGCCCGCGGCCACGATCGCCGCGCAGACCCCGGCGCCGACGCGGACGGCCGCACCGACGCCCACAGCGTCACTGCCGGCGATCCCGGCTGCGGCCTCCGAGGCCGAGCTCGCAGCACTCCCGCTCGCGTACCACGACGCCGTCGTCCCAGAGCTGCTCGACGGCAGCCAGGTGCGCCCGGACAACCGGTGGGAGATCGCCACGCCGAAGCAGCGCCTCGTCGCGCTCTACGCCGACCCCTCGCCGGACGCCCGCCCGGTGGCGACCCTCGCCTCGACGGTGTCCACGATCGAGACGCCCGCCGCGACCGCGGTGTGGGGCCGCTCGGACGGGCAGGACGGCGGGATGGTCCTCGTGTCGACCCCCGCCCGCAACCGCACGCCCGGCGACGGCGGCGACCCGACCGCCCCGAGCGCCACCTTCGCCTGGGCGCGTGCCGCCGACTTCACGATCGCGGCGACCGACCGGATGATCCAGGTCGACGTGGCCGCGTCGACGGTGTCCGTGGTGCACCGGGACGGTTCCGTGTCGGCCTCCGAACCCGCACGGCTCGGCACCCCGGACGACCCGACGCCGACCAGCACCGCCACGTACATCGAGGCCGCCTACGTCGACACCCGGGTGACGTACACGCAGGGCAACCCGATCATCCTGACCGGCGCCCACTCGTCCCGGATCCCGCAGTACGGCGGCAACGCGGCGCTCGCCGCGCTGCACTACTACCCGGACCCCAACGGCAGCTCGCACGGGTGCGTCCGGATCTCCGCCGCGATGACGAAGACCCTGTCCGAGCTACCGGTCGGCACCGCGATCTGGTTCAGCTGACGGCCTTCAGCGGTCGGCTCCGAGCCCCAGCCGGGCCACGACGTCCGCGCTCTCCTCGTCCGGCGAGCGCTCGGACGAGACCGTCAGGTGCGCCTCGTCCGGCTGGGGCGGCTCGAGCGTCGCCAGCTGCGAGGCGAGCAGCGACGTCGGCATGAAGTGTCCCGCCCGGGCGGCCATCCGCTGCTCGACGAGCGCGGGATCGCCGGCGACGTGCACGAACACCACCCCGGGAGCCCGCAGGACGTCGCGATAGGAGCGCTTCAGCGCCGAGCACGTGACGACCCCCGGGACCCCGTCGGCCAGGTGCGACCGGATCCACTCTGCGATCGTCCCGAGCCACGGCCAGCGGTCCTCGTCGGTGAGCGGGGTGCCGGCCTCCATCTTCGCCACGTTGGCGGCCGGGTGCATGTCGTCGCCCTCGGCGAACTCCCACCCGAGGCGGTCGGCCACGGTCGCCGCGAGCGTCGACTTGCCGGAACCCGAGACGCCCATGACGACGAGGACGCTCGGAGCGGTGCCCGCCATCAGAAGAACACCCCCGCGATGAGCACGCCGACCAGACCGATCACCGAGATGAGGCACTCGAGCACCGTCCACGTCTTGAACGTCTGCCCGACCGTGGTGCCGAGGTAGCCCTTCACGAGCCAGAAGCCCGCGTCGTTCACGTGCGACAGGAACACCGAGCCGGCACCGATCGCGAGCACGAGGAGCGACGTCTCGGGCGTGGACAGGTCGGCCGCGATCGGGGCCATGATGCCCGCGGCCGTGACCGTCGCGACCGTCGCCGACCCCGTGGCGACGCGCACCAGGGCGGACACCACCCAGGCCACGAGCAGCACCGAGATGCCGGACTCCTGCACCGCGTCCGCGATCACGCCGCCGATGCCGGTGTCGATGAGCACCTGCTTGAACCCGCCACCGGCACCGACGATGAGCAGCACGCCGGCGACCGGGGGCAGGGCGTCCTCGAGGGACTTCGCGACGGCGCTGCGGTCCATCCCGCCGCCGATCGCGAAGAAGACCATCGCGAAGACGGTCGCGATGCCGATCGCGATCATCGGGGTGCCGAGGAAGTCGAGCAGCGACACCCAGCCGCCGGCGGCATCGGGTGCGACCGCCTCGCGGACCGCCTGGGCGAGCATGAGCACGACCGGCAGCAGGATGCCGACGAGCGCGACGGTGAACGACGGGCTGCGCGGTTCGCTGATCACGCGGGTGAAGTCGCTCTTGCCGTTCGGCAGGGACGCGGTGTCCTGCGTTGCGGGGCCGCGGCGTGCCTCCCGGCCGGCGTGCGCGGGGTCCGACGGGCCGGAGCCGCCGGACGGTCCGGAGCCGGATCCGGAGCCGCGCGAGCCGAACATGTCGGGCGCCGGGATGTCGACCCAGCGGGCGGCGAAGCGCGCGAAGACGGGACCGGCGAGAATGATCACCGGGATCGCCAGGACGATGCCGAACGCGAGCGTCGTGCCGAGGTTCGCGCCGACCGTGGAGACCGCGACGAGCGGGCCGGGGTGCGGCGGGACGAAGGCGTGCATCGTGGAGAGGCCGACCAGTGCGGGGACCGCGATCTTCATGATCGGGACACCGCTGCGCTTCGCGACGAGCACGATGATCGGGATGAGGAGCACCAGGCCGACCTCGAAGAACATCGGCAGGCCGATCAGTGCGCCGATGAGCGCCATCGTCCACGGCAGCGCGGCCTTCGACGATCGACGGACGAGGGTGTCGACCACACGGTCCGCGGCGCCGGAGTCGACGAGCATCCGCCCGAACATCGAGCCGAGGCCGACGAGGATGCCGACGCTCGTCATCGTCGCACCGAAGCCGTTGCCGAAGCTCGTCACCGTCTTGTCGGGGGCGAGCCCCGCGCCGATGCCGACGCCGAGCGCGCCGATCGTCAGCGCGACGAACGGGTGCACCTTGAGCCACGTGATGAGCACGATGATCACCACGATGCCGAGCAGGGCGGCGACGATCAGCTGCCCGATCGGGCCGGACGGGTCGACCGTCTGCGTGCCGCCGCCCTCGGCCGCCAGGACCGTGAGCCCGTGCAACGCGTCGGCCGGCGCCGTTCCTCCGGTGGGTGCGTGAGGCATCTGTGCCCCTTCCTGGAGCCGCTGCCTCGCGGCTCCGTCGCCTTCGTGTGCGTCTGCTGGTGGTGACGCGCGGGTGGCCGTTCGGGGCGGCCACCCGGGCGGCTGCGCAGCCGCCCAATAATCTGATAAATCAGACTGTACAACGATCTGCCGCGCGGCACCCACCCTGCGGCGCAGTCTGCCGCTTCGATGGAGACCGCGTCACAGGGACCGCTCCCCGGCGCGCAGCCGTCCCGCACAGCACGACCGGAGGAACGATGACCACCGCCCGCGGACTCCACGCACACGTGCTCGAGACCCTCGGGCAGCGCATCGTCGACGGGGACCTGTCCGCAGGCACGGTCGTCCGACCGGAGCTCGTCGCGAGCGAGTTCGGCGTGTCCCGGTCCGTCGTGCGCGAGGCCCTGCGCGTCCTGCAGTCCCTCGGACTGGTCGAGCCCCGGCAGCGCGTCGGCACCCAGGTGTTGCCCGTGACCTCGTGGGAGCTCCTCGCGCCGACCGTCATCCGGTGGCGCGGCGCCTCACCCGCGTACTTCGTGCAGCAGCGGGAGCTCCTCGAACTCCGACTCGGCGTGGAGCCCGTGGCGGCGGCGCTCGTCGCGGGCGCAGCGGGCCGGGGTCCCTCGGGCGAGGCGGTCCTGCTCGCCGCGCGGGACATGCTCGACGCCTGCGCCCGCGAGGACAGCCGCGCCTACCTCGAGGCCGACGTCCGCTTCCACCGCGCGCTGCTGACCGGATCGGGCAACGCCGTCTTCACCCACTTCGCGGGGACCGTCGAGGCACTGCTGCGGACGCGGACCTCGGAGTCGCGCGACACCATCTCCCGCTGGACCCGCGACGCCGCCGTCCGGCACGAGGCGGTCGCGCTGGCGGTCGTCGCCGGGGACGCCGCCGCGGCCGGCGAGGCGGCCACGGCACTGCTGCGCGTCACGCGCGACGAGTTCATCGCCGAGGCGCCGGGCGCCTGACGGGCGGACGGGAGGCTCGTGGCGGCCCCGCCACGCGCCTCCCGTCCGACGCCGACCCACCTCGACCACGGCGCTCGCCTCGCGCGGGACTCCGCGGCCCACGCTCGACGCCGCCCGCGGGTCAGCGCCGAGCGCGCGCGAACAGCCGGG
Source organism: Curtobacterium subtropicum (assembly GCF_030362975.1). Lineage (NCBI taxonomy): Bacteria > Bacillati > Actinomycetota > Actinomycetes > Micrococcales > Microbacteriaceae > Curtobacterium > Curtobacterium subtropicum. The sequence continues at coordinate 22,640 of NZ_JAUCMM010000005.1, read as the reverse complement.
GTCCGCGCAGGCGGAGCCGCATCGTCACCGTGCCGAGCCACCGGTCGTACTTGAAGCCGACCTTGCCCATGCGGCCGACCTCCTCGAAGCCGAGCCGCTCGTGCAGGCGGATCGAGGCCTCGGCCTGCCGGTCGGCGATCACGGCGATGACCTCGCGGACACCGGCGGCGCGGCACTCCTCGAGCAGGGCCTCCATGAGCGCGCGCCCGAGACCCTTGCCACCCGATGCGGCACCGAGGTAGATCGAGTCCTCGACGACGTGGTTCGACCGGTCGCGGGGGTTCCACGGGTCGACCAGCGCGTACCCGAGGATCTGCCCCGACGGGTTCTCCGCGACGAGGAACGGCAACCCGCGGCGACGGACCTCGTCGTAGCGCTGCTTCCACCGGGCGAAGGTGAAGGCCGACGGGTCGAACGTGACCGAGGAGTTCCGGACGTAGTGCGTGTGGATCTCGCGGACGTCGGGGAGGTCACGCGGCTCGGCGGCGCGGATCGTGTACGAGAACGTCGCCTCGGCGGGCACGGGCGCCCGCAGGTGTCGCGGCAGGACACGGCGGCGCTGGTATTCCTCCTCGAGCACGGTCCGAGCCTACGGGGTGCGGTCCGGCCGGGGACGCTGCGCCGCGGCGGTCAGGCGGGGAGTCTCCAGTCGACCGGGTCCGCGCCCTGCTCGCGGAGCAGCGCGTCGACCTGCGAGAACGGCCTGCTGCCGAAGAAGCCCCGGGACGCGCTGAGCGGTGACGGGTGTGCGGACGCCACCACCGGGGTGTCGCCGAGCAGCGGGCGGACCGACGCGGCCTGCGCGCCCCACAGCACGGCGACCAGGGGCGTCCCCCGGGCGACGAGCGCCCGGACGGCCTGGTCGGTGACGGCCTCCCAGCCCTTGCCGCGGTGGCTGCCGGCGGCACCGGCCTCGACGGTCAGCACCCGGTTGAGCAGCAGGACGCCCTGCTCCGACCACGCCCGCAGGTCGCCGTGCTGCGGCGGGGTCGTGCCGAGGTCGTCGTGGAGCTCGCGGTAGATGTTCGCCAGGCTCCGCGGGACCGGCCGCACGTGCGGGTCGACCGCGAAGGACAGTCCGATCGGGTGCCCCGGCGTCGGGTACGGGTCCTGGCCCACGACGAGCACCTTCACGTCGTCGAAGGGCTGCGTGAAGGCCCGCAGGACGACGTCGCCGGCGGGCAGGTAGTGACGACCGGCGGCGACCTCGTCCCGGAGCCAGTCCCCCATCCGGTGCACGTCGTCCTCCACCGGCGCGAGGGCCTCGGCCCACCCGGGGTCCACGAGGTCCCGCAGCGGATGCGGCTGCACGGGGTTCAGGCGCCCATGGTCGCGACGGAGACGGTCTCGTCCCCCGCGACCACGCGCCAGACGCTGCCCGTCCCGCGGACCTCGAGCGCGCCCTCGCCGACGACCAGCGCGGTGTCCTCGTCGATCGCGAGCCCGGCCGTGACGAACTCGGCCTCGGCCGCGGCGATCAGCCGGGCGAGCGTGCCGGCCTGCACGGCGTGCACGTCGATCGTCAGGTCGACGAGCCCGAGCCCCTCGCGGAGCTCCACCTCGTCCAGCCCCTCGGACGAGTCCTGCGGGCAGACCTCGACGCCGCCGATGCGCCAGCCGCCGACGAGTGCCCGGTCGGCCGCGACCATCGCGCCGGCCGAGAAGCCGAGGTACGGCAGCCCGTCGGAGACCAGCAGCCGGATCTGGTCGACGAGCGGCTGGATCGCGTCGAGGTAGGCCGGGGTGACGCCGCCGCCGATCACCAGCGCGTCCACGTCGCTGAGGACGGTGGTGGCGAAGACCTCGCCCGCTGCGACCTCGGTCACCAGGACCTCTGCCTGCCGGGCGCCACCGAGCACCTCGGCGATGTCCGGGGTCGACGACGGGGTCGCACCGGACGGACCGGTCACGGAGAGCAGGGCGATCCGGGGCACGCTCCGGCCGACGGCGGCGGAGCGCGCGGTGGCCTCGGCCAGGAACGGGGCGGCGACGTCGGAGGCGACGAGGGGACCCCCGCCGACGAGGTGGATGCTCACGACTCGGCCGTCACCGGGGCGAGGGCGCTCCACGGGAAGGTGATCCACCCGTCGACACGACGCCAGACGTGGTCGGGCTCGAGCACGGTGCCGGGCTTCGAGTACAGGCAGGCGCTCCGGACGTCCGCGCCGGCGTTCCGGATGATGTCGACCACCAGGCGGAGGGTGCGCCCGGAGTCGGACACGTCGTCGACGACCAGGACGCGCTTGCCCGACAGGCTCGGTGCGTCGAGGGCGGGCGACAGGATGACGGGCTCGTCCAGGCGCTGCTCGACGTCGGTGTAGAACTCGACGTTGATGGAGCCGCACTCCTTGGTGCCGAGCGCGTAGGCCACGGCTCCGGCGATGATCAGCCCGCCGCGCGCGACCGCGACGACGACCTCCGGCTCGAAGCCGGACGACAGGACGTCCTTGGCGAGCAGCCGTGCCGCGTCGCCGAACTCCAGCCAACCGAGCACCTCGGGCCCGCTCGTCACGGTCACGGTCGAGGGCGCCTGCTCGGCGTGCCCGGGTTCGCTGCTGATCGGCATCCGCCCACGGTACCGGCAGGGAGCCACCCGCCGCGACCCGTGCGCCCACACCGCGCGCGCCGGGGCCGGTGCGCAGCCCCCACCGCCTGCGTCGGGACCGGGCGACCGGCCCGCAGCGCGTCAGCTCCTGGGCGTCAGCGGCCCACGGGCGAGCTTGTGCTGCGCGGACTGCGCGACCGGCCGCACCGTCACCAGGTCGAGGTTGACGTGCGCCGGCAGCTCGACCGCGTGCACGATCGCCTCAGCGACGTCCTCGGCGACGAGCGGGTCCGGCACGTCCGCGTACACCGCTTCGGCCTTCGCGCGGTCGCCCCGGAACCGCGTCAGGGCGAACTCGTCGGTCTTCACCAGTCCGGGAGCGATCTCGACCACGCGCAGCGGCTCCCCGTTCAGCTCGAGCCGCAGGGCGCCGACCAGCGCGTGCTCGGCGAACTTCGCGGCGTTGTACCCGCCGCCGTTCTCGTACGCCACGTGGCCCGCGGTGCTCGTGACCGTCACGACGTCCGCGACCCCCGCCGTGGCCGCGCGACGCCGGAGCTGCGGGAGCAGGGCGGCCGTGACGCGCTTCGTGCCGAGGACGTTCACCTCGAACATCGCGCGCCAGTCCTCGACGTCGGACTCCTCGACGCTCGCGGAGCCGAGGGCACCACCGGCGTTGTTCACGAGCACGTCCGCGCCGCCGAGTCCGTCCACCCGTTCGGCGAGCGCCGCGACGGCGTCGGCGTCGGTCACGTCGGCGACCAGGAACGAGGCGCCGGTCTCCGCGGCGAGCGCCTCGAGCTTCTCCTGCCGCCGGGCGACGGCGAGCACCTGCCAGCCGTGCTCGCGGAACAGCCGGACGGTCGCCGCCCCGATGCCCGAGCTCGCGCCGGTGACGACGGCGAGACGGTCGTCCGCGCGCCGATCGGCGGTGCCGGATCGCCCGGTGTCGGGACGCTCGGTGTCGGGACGTGCTGCCATGGGGTCCTCCTGGTGGTCGGGCCACCACCGTACCGAGGACGACGGACGACGATCGGGTAGCGTGACCGGCCATGACGACGGACGCCGCTCCCCCAGCGCCCTCGGCTCCGGCGACGCCGCTCGAGCCGGGCCGGTCGCCGCGGCGCATCCCGATGTGGGACACCGCACGGTTCGTCGCCGTCACGCTCGTGGTGATCGGGCACGCGATCCAGCGGCAGACGGCCGGCAGCGAGCACGCCCTGGCGCTCTACACCTTCATCTACGCCTTCCACATGCCGGCGTTCGGCGTCATCAGCGGGTACTTCTCGTCCGCCGCGACGCCGACGGCCGAGCGGATGCGCCGCACCTTCACGGACATCGTGGTGCCGTACATCGTCATGCAGACGATCTGGACGGTGGTGCAGGCCGTCGTCGAGGGTGGCAAGGAGTTCAACCCGACGAAACCGACGTGGACGCTGTGGTTCCTGCTGGCCCTGGGGATCTTCCGGCTGATCCTGCCGTACCTGGCGATCCTGCGGTGGCCGCTCCTCTGGGCTGTCGTGCTGAGCATCGGCGTCGGCTACCTCGACAACGTCGACTCGACCTTCTCGCTCGGTCGGGCCATCAGCCTGCTGCCGTTCTTCCTGCTCGGGTGGCAGGTGAAGCGGTGGGGCGTGTTCGACCGCTGGTACGAGGCACCCCGCCGGGTGGTGGTCCGCATCCGCGCGGTCGCGATCGCGGTCTTCGCTGCGTGGGCGGCCGCGTGCCTGTTGTTCATCCCGCAGTTCAAGGGCTTCGACCTGCACCACTGGTTCTTCTACGACGACTCGTACTCGGGGCTCGGCGAGGACGCCTGGTGGGCGGGCGGCGTCCGGCTCGGTCTGGTGCTGCTCGCCACCGTGCTGACGGCGTCGTTCCTGCTGCTCGTGCCGCGCCGGACGGTCTGGCTCACCCGGTTCGGTGCGGCGACGATGTCCGTCTACCTGCTGCACACGTTCGTGCTCTACCCGATCCGCGAGTCCGGGATCCTGGCCGGGGAGCACTCGGCGTGGCCGTACGTGCTGCTCATGGTCGTCGTGGCCTGTGCGGTGAGCCTGTTCCTGGCGCAGCCGTTCGTGCGGCGCGGCATGCGGTGGCTGCTCGAGCCGAAGGTCGACTGGCTGTTCCGCCGCGAGCCCGTCGAGCGCTGAGGAGCTGCCCGCCGTCGGCTCAGCGGCCGAGTGCCCGGAGCGCGACGACGACCTCGTCGAGGAAGTCGTCCACCTCGTCGCAGTCGTACCCGGGCTGCATCCGGGACCGACGGAAGCGCGACGCTGCGACGTCCTCAGGGGTCATCGTCCGCGCCCCGGTCGCCGGACGGTCGCCCTGCTCGGCAGCGGCGAACGTCGCCTGCACCCGATCCAGCAGGTCGTCGACGTCGTCCTGCGAGTACCCCTTGCGGAACATCGTCGGCTGGAACCGCTTGTCCGCCACGTCCTGAGCGCGCACGACGCTCCCCCTCTCGTCCCGTCCGATCCTGCCAGTCCTCACCTGGCGCGTCCGGGACCGCCGACAGCGGCCGGGAGGCGCGGCACGCCTCCGCCACGGGGCCTCGGTCGGTCAGCTGGCCGCGTCGGTGCGCGCCGGGCACGCGGTGCCCGCGCGTTACGTCGCGAGGCGGCCCCGCTGGTGCCCGCCCCGCCACCTGCGTAGCGTGACGGTCGTCGCGACGACGCCCCGGGCCTCCCGGCCGGACCGCCGCGACCCGTTGACGGACCGGACCCGACAGGAGCCCCGATGAGCACGAACGACGCAGCCGCCTGGCGGTTCGAGACCACGCAGGTGCACGCCGGCGCACAGCCGGACCCGACCACCGGGGCGCGTGCCACGCCGATCTACAAGACGACGTCGTACGTGTTCGAGAACTCGGACCACGCGCGCGACCTGTTCGCGCTGGCGCAGCCCGGCAACATCTACTCGCGGATCATGAACCCGACGAACGACGTCGTCGAGCAGCGCATCGCCGCGCTCGAGGGCGGCACGGGCGCGCTGCTGGTGTCCAGCGGGCAGGCGGCCGAGACCTACGCCGTGCTGAACATCGCCGGGGCCGGTGACCACATCGTGTCCTCGTCGTCGATCTACGGCGGCACGTACAACCTGTTCAAGTACACGCTGGCGAAGCTCGGCATCGAGACGACCTTCGTCGAGGACCAGGACGACCTCGAGGAGTGGCGCCGCGCCGTCCGCCCGAACACCAAGCTGTTCTTCGCCGAGACGATCGGCAACCCGCGGATCAACGTGCTCGACATCGCGGGCGTCAGCAGCGTCGCCCACGAGGCCGGCCTGCCGCTCATCGTCGACAACACGATCGCGACGCCGTTCCTGATCCGCCCGTTCGAGCACGGCGCCGACGTCGTGGTGCACTCGGCGACGAAGTTCCTCGGCGGGCACGGCACCGTGATCGGTGGCGTCATCGTCGACGGCGGCCGGTTCGCCTGGTCGGAGCACGCCGACCGCTTCCCCGAGTTCAACTCGCCCGACCCCTCGTACCACGGCGCGGTGTTCGCCCAGGCCGTGGGCAACGAACTCGCGTACGTCGTCAAGGCCCGGGTGCAGCTGCTCCGCGACCTCGGCGCGTCGAACTCGGCGGACACGGCGTTCGCGCTGCTGCAGGGCATCGAGACGCTGTCGCTGCGCATGGAGCGGCACGTGTCGAACGCGCAGGAGATCGCGGAGTGGCTCGACCGGCACCCGGAGGTGGCGTCGGTGTCCTACGCCGGCCTGCCGACCTCGCCGTGGTACGCGGCAGCGAACAAGTACGCGCCACGCGGGGTCGGGGCGGTGCTGTCGTTCGAACTGAAGGGCGGCGTGCCGGCAGGCAAGGCGTTCGTCGACGAGCTGCGGCTGTTCTCGCACCTGGCCAACATCGGCGACGTGCGCTCGCTCGTCATCCACCCGGCGTCGACCACGCACTCGCAGCTCACGCCCGAGCAGCAGCTGACCACCGGGGTCACCCCGGGGCTCGTGCGGCTCTCGGTCGGCATCGAGAACGTCGAGGACCTGCGTGCGGACCTCGAGGCGGGGCTCGCGGCGGCACGGGCGGTCTCGCAGGAGGGCCAGCGCGCCGAGCGACCCGCCCGCTGAGTCCGCCCTCCCGTCCTCCCGCGGAACGGAACATCGGCGACTGCTCGCAGTGCTGTACCGCTGCGAGCAGTCGCCGACGTTGCGTGGTGGGGAGCGGGACGGGCCGGCCACGCGCCGGAGGTGACGTAACACGGCGCGGGCGGGGCGCGCCTCCCGGCAGACTGGACACGATGGACTGGCAGACGATCCCCGAGGACTCGGTCCCGTCCACCCTCGTGCCCGGGACCGAGCTCGGCACGCTCGGCAAGCCGCCGGTGACCGGCGCCTGGCGCCCCGGCGACCACCCCGGTGCCCGGCAGTTCGCCGCGCTCGGCGAGCAGTGGGTGCGCGGCGGCCGCATCCCGTCGGTGCGCGTGGCCTACGAGACGTCGGGGGAGCTGAACGGCGCGCGGGACAACGCGGTGCTGCTGCTGCACGCGATGACCGGCGACTCGCACGTCGCCGGTCCCGCGGGGCCGGGACACCGCACGGCGGGCTGGTGGGGTGACGTCGTGGGACCCGGTCTGGCGATCGACACCGACCGGTGGTTCGTCGTCGCACCCAACATGCTCGGCGGGTGCCAGGGCACGACCGGTCCCTCGTCGGTCGCGCCCGACGGCGTCGAGTGGGGCTCGCGCTTCCCGTTCGTGACCGTGCGCGACCAGGTCGCCGTGCAGGCCCAGCTCGCCGACGTGCTCGGCATCGACGTCTTCGCCGCCGTCGTCGGCGGATCGATGGGCGGCATGCACGCGCTCGAGTTCGCCGTGGCACACCCGTCCCGGGTCGCCCGGCTCGCCGTCCTGGCGTCGACCGCGCAGACGACGGCCGACCAGATCGCGGCGAACTCGCTGCAGCGCGCCGCGATCCAGACCGACCCCGCCTACAACGGCGGCGACTACTACGAGGCCGATGCCGGCGAGGGACCGCACCGCGGGCTGTCGCTCGCCCGGCGGATGGCGCTCATGACCTACCGGGCGCCCGACGAGCTCAACGGCCGGTTCGCGCGGTCGTGGCAGAGCGACGTCTCCCCGCTCGGCGACGACGGCCGGTTCTCGGTGGAGAGCTACCTCGACTTCCACGGCAACCGGTTCACGCGGCGGTTCGACGCCTCGTCGTACGTGGCACTGACGCACGCGATGGACTCCCACGACGTCGGAGCCGGGCGCGGGGGCGTGTCGGCAGCACTGGCGTCGGTGACCGCCCGGACGCTCGTCGTCGGGGTGTCGAGCGACCGGCTGTTCCCGCTCGAGGACCAGCACCGGATCGCGGCGGGGATCCCCGACACGCTGGACGGCGACCGCGCGGCGGTGCTCGACAGCGAGTTCGGGCACGACGGCTTCCTCATCGAGCACGAGGCGGTCGGGGCGCACCTGCGTCGGCTGCTCGACTGATCGGACGCGTCCGCAGCGCCGCCGCCCGGGCGCGAGCGTGCCGTGCGGGTGTGTGCGGGCCGCCCGGGTGCGTGCGGGCCGTGCGGGTGCGTGCGGGCCGCCCGGGTGCGGGGGCCCCAGGGTGCGTGCCTGCCCCGCGGGCGCGTACGTGCCGCCGCCGCCCGGTTGCGTGCCCGCCGCCGAGGCGCCCGGCGGACCGATCTGTCCACACGGGCGCGCCGAACACCCCCCTACGGGTGGCCTGCGTGGAATGATGGCGACGGGTATCCCGCCCACAGGGTCCGGCGAACCACCGGACCCGACCGAACCGACGTCACCACCAGGACACCGATGGACTTCATCGCACAGGAACGCGACCGCTTGCTGCGGTCGACGACCCGTGTCGTCGGCGTCACCTGCGCACTGGTCTCGGTCGTCGGCATCGTCGCGTCGCTCGCGGTCCCGCTCGTCCCGCTGCTCGGCGCACTCGCCTGCATCGCCGTGCTCATCGCCGCGCTGCTCGTCTTCGGGACGAACGGGTCGACGTGGTGGACGGCACTCGCACTCGCGTCCGGCCTCGGCGCCCTGGCGCTGCTGCTGTTCGGCACCGACCCCGAGGTCCGCGCGGTCGTCGCCAGCGCCGTGGTCCCGCTGGCGGCCGGATCATTGTCCGCCCCGCTCATGGCGCAGCGCGGCGCCCCGGTCGGCCTCGCGATGACGATCGTCGCGGGTGTGCTGGCCGTCGGCGTCGTCGTGTGGGCCTCCGGCGGTCCGCTCTCGGGGCCGACTGCCGGGGTCGTCCTCGGCTGGGTGCTCGTCGCCGTCGTGGCGGTGTGGATCGCGCGGAGCATCCCACGCGTGGCCCGCCGCATCCAGAGCATCGGCACCGCCCACCGCGCGGAACGGCAGGCCAGCGAGACCGAGGCGCAGCGCCGCCAGGGCGCCCGCCTGCTGCACGACACGGTGCTCGCGACCCTGACCCTGTTGGCGCACTCCGGGGTCGGCGTGTCCGAACAGGCCATGCGCGAGCAGGCCGCCGAGGACGCCCGGCTCCTCCGCCACCTCCGGCTCGGGGCCACCCCGCAGCCGCAGCAGTCCGGCGACTACTCGCTCACCCGCGTCGAGGAGTCCCCGCTCGGCCAGACGCTCGAGTCGGTGAAGCAGCGCTTCGGCCGGATGGGGCTCGAGGTCAGCTGGCACGGCACCGGGCAGGTCCTGCTGCCGTCGAACGTCCTCGACGCGTTCCTGCTCGCGCTCGGCGAGTGCCTCGAGAACGTCCGCCGCCACGCCGGGGTCGGCGAGGCCCACGTCACGATCGTCCACGACCAGGAGACCGTCCGTGCGATGGTGACCGACGCGGGCGTCGGGTTCGACCTCGAGGCGGTGAGCGCCGAACGCCTCGGCTTCAAGGAGAGCGTCGTCAACCGCCTCCGCGAGGTCGGCGGCGACGCCAAGCTGTTCTCCGCTCCCGGCTCCGGCACCACCGTCGTCCTGGAGGCCCCGCGATGACCCGCTTTCCCGAGGACACCATCAGTCGCGGGCTGCCCGGCGAGACCGTGCAACCCGCGCCCCGCACCCGACGGGAGGCCCGCGAGCGCTACCGGGGCAGCGAACGACGGCAGGCACGCGGACTCCCCTCCACCTCGACCGGTGCCCGATCGCTCCGCCAGGCGGCCAAGCCCGGCGCGTCGCTCGGCGCCGGGTACCTCGGCCTCGGTGCCGCGGTCCTCACCGCGATCGAGGCCGTCGCGGGCATCGTCTTCTTCCTCGTCCGGCTGCCCGACTACTCGGACCCGTGGCTGCCCGCAGCCGCCTGGGCGCTCTACCTCGTCGCCGCCATCGGTGTCGGGCTGAGCCTGATGACCTACGGCGAGCGTCTCACGGGGACCGCGTTCGCCCTGATCTGCGCGGTGCTGGCGTGTGTCGTGACGCTCGACTTCGTCGGGATCCTCCCGGACCAGGACATCGCACACACCGCCAGCGCCTCGGTCGCCGCCGGGTTCGCCCTGCTCCCGGTGGCCACACTGCGCCCCGCCCGCGAGGTCGCCGCCGCCATCACGGTGCTCGGCCTCGGCTTCGCCGTCATGGCGCTCGTGTCGACGCCGATCACCCCGGCGACCCTGCCGGGCATCGTCTCGCTGCTGGCGCTGGTCGTGGTCCCGCCGTCGATCGCCCTGTTCGTGGTGCACCGCTTCCGCCAGCTCGTCCAGCGCGAGCTCGACCGGGTGCTCGTGCAGAGCAACGTCCAGGCGCCCCAGTTCGCCGTCGGCATGCTCGCCTCGGACGAACTCGCTCGGCTCGACCTCGCTGCCGAGAAGCTCCTCGACGCCGTCGCGAACGGCTCGGACCCGCTGCCGCTCTCGGACGCCTCGGCGTCGGTCGCCGCCTCGCTCGCGACGGAGCTCCGCCTGCACCTCATCGAGGGGCGCCGCGAGACCTGGCTGTACCACGCGATCACGGAGTCGGACCACCTCGGTCGCTCGGTGAGCGTCGCCGACCCGCAGTCCCTCGCCGGACACCTCAGCCCCGCCCAGCGGGACGGCCTGCTGCAGGCCCTCTGGCAGATGGTGGGCGACGGCCGCCCGGCGCAGCCCGGTGTCCCCGTCGTCTCGGTGACGCTCGGCCCGATCGGCTCCGACGGACACCCCGTCTCCGACGAGCGCATGGACGTGCCGATTGTGTTCGAGTCCCGCGGGGTCCCCCGACGTCGACTCGGCCCGACCACCTGGAGCGCCCTCCAGCGCATCGGCCCGTACACCGAGACGTTCCGCGACGGCGTGCTCCGCGTCGTCTCGCACTGCGTCGTCGACCGACACCCGTCGATGTAGTCGCGCGCGAACCGCCGGACACCCGGCCCACCTCCCCAGCCCGGACGGTCCCGACACCTAGGATCGGCGTGCACCGCCTTCGAGAAAGGACGCCTGATGGCGACTCCAGAGGAACCGATCCGACTCGCACTGGTCGACGACCACCGGATGCTCCTCGGCGCGCTGACGGAGTGGATCCGCAGCGCCGCCGACGACATCACGCTCGTCGCCGCCGTCACGACCTGGCCGGAGCTCCTCACGAGCCCGGCGTTCCCGGTCGACGTCGTGCTGCTCGACCTGGACCTCAAGGACTCCATCCCGGTCTCGCTGAAGATCTCGACGCTCAAGACCGCCGGCGTGAAGACCGTCGTGATGAGCACCTACTCGGAGCCGAACGTCGTCCGCGAGGCCCTCGCTTCCGGTGCCCTCGGTTACCTCGTGAAGAGCGAGGACGCGAACATGATCGTCGAGGCGATCCGTGCGGCGCAGCGCGGTGAGCAGTACGTCTCCGCCGAGCTCGACCTGGCCATCAACAGCGGCGACGTCGGCGGCGTGCCGAAGCTCAGCGCGCAGGAGCGCCGCGTGATGGCGCTCTACGGCGGTGGCGAACCGGTGAAGAGCGTCGCCTACCAGCTCGGCATCTCCGAGGAGACCGCGAAGAGCTACCTCAAGCGGATCCGCGAGAAGTACCGCGTGGCTGGCTTCGACGTCGGCACGAAGGTCGCGCTGCGGAAGCGCGCGATCACCGACGGCATCATCGTGCAGGACGGCAGCCCGGTCGGGCTCTGACCGCACAGGCACAGGTGCAGGTCGACCGGTCTGCGCCGCGAAAGCGACAGGCTCCCGCGAACAGTACGCGGGAGCCTGTCGCTTTCCCGGTGTCACCGACCGCCATGGAGCCGGTGACACCGCTCGGCGGGCCCCGGCGGAGCGTCGGCGCACGCGCCTGCGTCGGCACGGCAAGATGTGCTCGTGTCCGATCTCACTCGCCCGCGCGCAGCAGCCCGTCGGGCACGTGGGGTCGGACGGCACGCGCGCCGTTCCAGGGATCGACGTCCGCTCGTGCTCACCGTCCTGGCGCTGGTGGCGTACGTCGTCCTGCTCGTGCTCGTGATCGGGACGGCCACCGTGGCGGTGTCGCGCTACTCCGGGCGCGACGAACCGGTGCACTGGGGCAGCTTCCGTCTGACCGAGCCCGACTGTTCGCGGGACCGGAGCGGAGAGGTGTCCTGCGTCTGGTACGGCACGTGGACTCCGGACGACGGGTCCCGTCCGATCGGCGACGTCGAGTACGACGGAGGATCCCTGGACCCGGAGGACCCACCCGTCGGGGACGTTCGGACCGGCTACCGCGACAGCGACCTGCTCGACGCCGAGCCGGGCACCGTCTGGAACGCAGACGACATCGACTCGACCTGGGTCACCCCCGCCATCTTCGCCGGGGTCTGCGCCCTCCTGCTGGCGTTCCTGGTCTTCGACTGGGGCGATGCCGGACGACTGCGACGGCGGTGGCAGCGTCCAGGGCGGAGTCCGGACGGTGACCGGGCAGCGACGGTGGTGCACCGTCGCAGCCCGGAGTCCGGACGGTGACCGGGCCTCGAGCCCGATGGACCCGACCGGTGCCTCCCCCAGCACCGCGGTGTGTCAGGCCGTCGGCACCGGCGACGTGATCGGTCCGGTCGACGGCGACGACGACCGGAGTGCGGCGCGACGATCCGTCCGCCGCTCGACGCCGTAGCTGACCATCGTCACGAGCAGGCCGAGCAGTGCGAGGACGATGCCGAGCCATGCCGGCGCGAGGAACCCGAAGCCGGCGGCGATGACCGCCCCGCCGAGGGCTGCGCCGAGCGAGTTGCCGATGTTGAACGCCGAGTGGTTCAGGGCTGCGGCGATCGTCCGGGCGTCGCCGGCGACGTCCATGAGGCGCGACTGCACCGCCGGCGGGATCGCCGACGAGGTCGCGCCGAGCAGGAACGCGCCGAGGAACACGCCCCAGACCCACTGCGTCGTGAAGACCGTCACGAGGAGCGCCCCGATGAGCGCGAGCATCCCGATGTAGATCGTGCGCTTGACGCTGTGGTCGGCCAGGTGCCCGCCGAGCACCCCACCGACGACCATGCCGAGACCGACGACCACGAGCACGAGCGGCACGGCGGACTCGGGCAGCCCGGTGACGTTCTGCACGAGCGGCGAGATGTACGAGTAGACGGCGAAGAACCCGCCGAAGCCCACGGCCCCGAGGCCCATCACGATCCAGAGCTGCGGCGACCGGAACGCCCGGAGCTCACGTCCGATGGTGGCGTGCTCGTCGGCGGCGCTGCGCGGGACGAACGCCGCGACGGCCAGGAAGGTCAGGGCGAACAGCAGCGAGACCACGCCGTAGGCGATGCGCCAGCCGGCGTTCTGCCCGATCCAGGTGATCGCGGGCACGCCGACCACGTTGGCGATCGACAGGCCGAGCATCACCATCGCGATGCCCTTGCCGCGCTTGCCCGGGCCCATGATCTCGCCGGCGACGATGGAGGCGATGCCGAAGTAGGCACCGTGGGGAAGACCGGCGACGAAGCGCGCGACGAGCACGAGCCCGAAGTTCGGCAGGACGGCGCTCGCGACCGTGGCGAGCACGAAGCCGACGAGCAGCACGAGGATCAGACCCTTGCGCGGGAACGTGGCCGAGATCGCCGCGATCGTCGGCGCACCGACCACCACGCCGAGGGCGTAGGCGCTGACGAGCCAACCGGCGTGCGCGACACCGGCGGCGGGGTCGGCGGCGTACTGCGCGGGCAGCAGTGCCTCGGCGATGTTCGGCAGCAACCCCATCGCGACGAACTCGGTGGACCCGATGGCGAAGCCACCGAGGGCGAGGGCGATGAGGGCGAACGCGCGCTGCGTCGGCGTGGTGAGCGTCATGCGACCTGTCTGGATCGGGAGGAGCGTTGGTGGGGCGAGGGCCGGTGGTCCCGACGCGCGCCAGGACCCGGTTCGGGCCGTCACGTCTCGGGAGCACCCGCGCGGTCCTGCTGCTCTCGGAGTGAGCACGGCGGTGGCGCAGCAGTCGGACGGCGGCGGGATCAGCGACGGGGTCGGTCCGTGTTCGGCGTCGAACGGTCCGAGCACACCTGCAGCGGCCCGGTCCCAGCAGTGTAGACCGCTCCAAACGACCGACGGAAGACGCCGGGCCGAATCGATTCGACATCCGTGGAGGACGGCCGACCGGCGACCGCGGAGTCGCCACGGTGACGGGCGGGCCTCAGGCCGCGCGACGCTCCTCGTCCACGGACCCGGCCGCCACGGGCTCGGGCAGCTCGTCGCGGTGGACCCACCCGGACCCGCACTCGGTGCAGCTCGCCCAGGCGTTGCCGCCCTGCTCGTCGGTGTCGATGACGACCGTCTGCAGGTCGCAGTCGGGGCACCAGCCGTCGTGCATCATCACGCGCTCCTCGTCGTCGTCCCGGTCAGCTCGAACCACCGTGGCGGCTCGTTGGAACCCATGAGACACCCGACCACCGACACCACCGGGAGGCGCTCGGCGTGTCCCGCAGCTCCCAGCAGGCGTAGGATCGCCGCATGGGGTGGTGGATCGTGACCGGTGTCGTGTTGCTCGCTGCGGTCGGGCTGTGGCTGTGGATGCACCACCTGACGGACCTGGGCTCACGCTCGCGGCAGTACGAGGGCAGTGACCCCGAGATCGCCGAGGCCCTCCGACAGGCCGAGCGCGACCGCAACAACGGCCGCATGTACCCCTGACGACGACCGACTACTCGCCGAGTGCCGCCTCGAGCCGCTCGAGCTTCCCGTCGATCTCCCCCGTGTGCCCGGGGCGGATGTCGGCCTTGAGCACGAGCGACACCCGCGTGCCGTGGGCACCGACGGCCTCGGTCGCGCGCTTGACGACGTCCATCACCTCGTCCCACTCCCCCTCGACCTCGGTGAACATCGACGAGGTGCGGTTCGGGAGCCCGGACTCGCGGACGACCCGCACCGCCGCGGCGACCGCGTCGTGCACGGACCCGTCGGACGATGCCGAGAGACCACCGGACGGTGCGACGGAGAACGCGACGATCATGCGTCCATCCTGCCCCGGTCGACTCCCCCCTGCACCGACGACTCCGACTCCGGCGTCGACCTCGCGCCCGACGAGGCCGACGCACGCCCTGGTGAACGCCCCGACGACCGCCGGACGAGCCGCACCAGCACGACGACCGCCCACACCAGCACGACGACCTCGAGCACGTTCCGCACCGTGAGCACGGACACCATCCACGGGCGCACCGCGAGCAGCTGGTCGTAGAACCCCGGGTAGATCACCTGCGTCAGCAGCGCCAGGGGCAGCAGCCCGATCGCGACCGGCAGGAAGCGACGTGCGCTCGGGTACCCGGCGACGAGTCCCCACACGACGGGGACCGCGTACCACCCGACGTACTGCGGCGACCCGACCTTGTTCACCGCGATGAGCGTCGCGACGAACAGCAACGCGAGGACCGGCGCGACCTCGGTCCGTCGGGCACCCCGCCGGACCGCGAGCAGCGCGAGGACCACGCCGCCGACCACGAGCAGCGCCATCAGCGGCGTCGACAGGGCCGCGGCCGCGTGGGTGCCCGCGCCGGACACCTCGAACGTCAGGATCTCGCGGTCGTAGTACACCGCCGCGCCGGGCACGCCGAGCGCTGCAGCCCACATGAAGGGCGTCGCGAGCGGCGCCTCGATCTGCAGCGCCCGGTCGCTCTGCTCGCCCACGAAGGACAGCAGGTACGGCGCTCCCCCGTAGAGCACGTCGACGAGCACGATCAGCCCGGTCACGACGAGTGCCCCGGTCACGACCGCACCCCGGTGTCCCCGACGCAGCAGCACGAGGACGCCGACGAGTGCCGCCGGCCACACCTTCGTCCACGCCGCAGCGGTGAAGAGCGCCGATGCGACCGCCGGACGGGTCACGACGAAGGCGACCCCGACCAGGGCGACGGCGGTGGCCACGGTGTCGATCCGTCCGAGCGCGATCGGGCCGAGTGCGAGCAGGAACACGAGCCACCACCAGACGACCCGCACGCCGAACGCGCGGAACCGCCAGAGGAAGGCGCAGGCGACCGCATCGAGCAGCACCATGAGGGCGAGCCACCCCGTCGCGATCGCGGCCGTCCCACCGAGCGCCGCCGCGGCCATCGGCACGAGCGCGAACACCGGGTAGACCCAGTCGGTGTCGACGCCGACCCACGAGTGGTACATCCGCCCGACCTCGATCCACCGCCGGTAGGTGATGGTGACGTCGCCCAGCGGCTGGTTCGGCACGGTCGTGGCGAGCCACCACAGCACGGCGTGGACGACCACGAACACCACGGCGATCGAGACGCCCTCGACCCACCGGAACCGCTGCTGCACCGTGCGAGCGTAGCGGGCGGACCCACAGGCTCCCCTGAGGAGGACGTGTCACCGTTCCCGGGTGAACCCCGATCCCCGCCGTCGTCCCGCCACCAGCAAGCCCCTCGTCTGGGCGGGGATCGTCCTGCTCGTCGCGGTGCTCGCCGTCGTCGGTGTCGCCGTCGGCACGAACGTCTACACGTCGGGCGAGAACGCGAAGGCGTCGGCCGCACCCTCCGTCGCTGCGAGTCGCGCTCCGTCCACGCTCGACACGGCCGACCTCGCCGGCGACTGGACCGTGGGCGGGGACTCCGAGGCCGGGTACCGCGTCCACGAGGTCCTCAACGGCTCCGACGTCACCGTGACGGGCCGGACCGACAGCGTCACCGGTTCCGCGCGGGTCGAGGGGACGTCGATCACCGAGGCGACCGTGACGGTGCAGGTCGCCGACATCGCGACCGACTCCGCGCAGCGCGACTCGTACTTCCGCGACTCCGCCCTCGACGTCTCGGGCTTCCCGCAGGCGACGTTCACCCTGACCGAGCCCATCGCCGACGCGGTCCCGAGCGGCTCCGGCACGACCGAGGTCCGGGCCGACGGCGAGCTCACGCTGCACGGCGTCACGAAGGCGGTCCGGGCGGACCTGCAGATCGGGCTCGACGGCGACGGCGTCGCGATCTCCGGCACGGTCCCGATCACGTTCTCGGACTTCGGCGTGCAGGCCCCCGACCTCGGCTTCGTCAAGGTGGACGACACCGGCGCCGTCGAGTTCCTGGTGCACGCGACGCCCGCGTCCTGACGCGCCGGTCGGACGCGACCCCGCCCGTTCAGGCGACCCCTCGTCCCGACGCGCCCCACCACCGGCCGGGAGGCACGGCGCCAGCCCGCCCCGCGCCTCCCGTCCGGCAGCGGGTCACGTATCCGACACCGCACGCGTCGAACGACACGCGTCACGTCGGACCGTGCGCCCGCAACGGACGCGAACGCATCCTGCGACACCGTACGCGTCGATCGACGAGCGCGGTATCGCAAGCCGGCCTGCCCGGCCCGGCGCCCGCGCCCCTACGCGACCGACCGAGCGCCTACCCCCGCGCGTCGCCGTCGACGACCAGGTCCCGCACGACGCCGCCCAGCTGCTCGATCAACGCCGTCATCGTGAACGGACCACCCCGCGACGCCCGTCGCGCCGCGACCCCGTGCACCACCGCCGCCGTCGCCGCCAGGTGGGCGAGGTCCGACGGCGACAACGACCCGCCGGAGGCCTCCGCAGCGCCCTGCCTGGTGGCGACCAGCGCACCGAGCACCCCGCCGAGCACGTCCCCGGCGCCGGCCGACGCGAGCCACGGGGTCGCCGACGACGCCACGAGTCGCACCGACCCGTCCGGCGTCGCCACGTGCGTGTCCGACCCCTTGAGGAGCACCACGCTCCCGGTGCGCTCCGCGGCACGCAGCGCAGCCGAGGCCGGGTCTCGTTCGACGGTCTCGCGCGAGGTCTCGAGCACCGGGGCGAGCTCCCCCGCGTGCGGCGTCAGGACCGCGAGCGGACCGAGGTCGACGAGCGGGATCGCCCCGGCGTCGACCACGACCGGCACGCCGTCGTCCGACGCGTGCCCGAAGGCGTCCGCCGTCGCGGGGTCGAGCGCACCGAGGGAGTCGGCGGAGATGCCGGAGCCGACGAGCCAGGCCTGCACCCGCCCCACGCTCGAGACGACCTCGGGGCGGCGGGTGAGCACGTGGTCGGTCGCCCGCGCCGGCCCGACGTAGCGGACCATGCCCACGCCGGTGTGCACCGCGGCGTCCACGCCCATCACGGCGGCGCCCGGGTACCGGTCGGAGCCCGTCGCGACGCCGAGGACACCCCGGCGGTACTTGGTGGACTCGCCGTGCGGGGCGGTGGTCCAGGCGGCGGCGTCGGTCGGGGCGAAGGGGACGGAGTCGTTCACGACCGCCACGTTACGGTGGAGCGCATGAGCCTGTCCCTGCCCGGTCGCGTGGTGGTCTTCGACTACGGCGAGGTGATCAGCCGGACGCCGCACGGCGCGTGGGACACCCTCGTCGCGATGACCGGCGTGCCCGCGGACGAGCTCCTGCCGGTGTACCAGGAGCTCCGGCACGACCTCGACCGCGGCGACCTCACGGTGCTCGAGTACTGGCGCTCGATCGCGGCCAGGACCGGCCGGAGCTGGACCGTCGCCGACGTCCACCGGTTCTGGGCGGTGGACTTCACCGGGTGGTTCGAGGTCGACCCCGAGACCCTGGCGATCGTCGAGGAGCTGCACGACGCCGGCACACGCCTCGCCCTGCTCTCGAATGCCGGACGCGACTTCGGCGACCCGTACCGGTGGTCCCCGATGGGGTCGATGTTCGAGACGGTCGTGGTGAGCGCCGAGGAGCACGTCCTCAAGCCGGACGCATCCGTCTACCGCACGACGTGCGAGCGACTGGGAATCACGCCCCAGCAGATGGTGTTCGTGGACAACAGGGCCGAGAACGCCGCCGGCGCAGACGCGATCGGGGCGGTCGGTCACCACTTCACGTCGCCGGCCGGACTGCGGGCCTTCCTGCAGGACCTGGCGGCACGGACCACCGAAGGAGCACCCGCGTGACGCACGCCCTGTTCGACCCGATCACCATCCGCGACCTGACCGTCCGCAACCGGCTCTGGGTCTCCCCGATGTGCCAGTACTCGGTCGAGCAGCAGGACGGCGTCCCCACCGAGTGGCACCTCGTGCACCTCGGCGGGTTCGCCAAGGGCGGCGCGGGCGCGGTCGTCGTCGAGGCCGCCGGAGTCGTGCCCGAGGGCCGGATCAGCCCGCAGGACGTCGGGCTGTGGAACGACGAGCAGCGTGACGCCTTCCGACCGATCGTCGACTTCCTGCACGCGCAGGGGGCCGCCGCGGGCATCCAGCTCGCCCACGCCGGACGCAAGGCCTCGACGTACCGCCCCTGGTCCGAGACCTCGGGCAGCGTGCCGGAGTCCGAGGGCGGCTGGTCGACGGTCGCCCCGTCGGCGATCGCCTTCGACGGCTACGCGGAGCCGCGCGCGCTCGAGACCGAGGACATCCGCGTGGTCGCGCTCGCGTTCGCCGCTGCCGCCCGACGCGCGGTCGAGGCCGGCTTCGACCTGGTCGAGCTGCACGCGGCCCACGGCTACCTGCTGCACCAGTTCCTCTCGCCGCTGAGCAACCACCGCACGGACTCGTACGGCGGGTCGCTCGAGAACCGCGCCAGGGCACTGCTCGAGACGATCGACGCCGTCCGCTCCGAGGTCGGCGAGGGCTTCCCGGTGGTCGTCCGGTTCTCGGCCACCGACTGGGTGGACGGCGGGCTCACCGTCGAGGACACCGTGCAGGTCGCCCGCTGGGCCGCCGAGCACGGCGCCGACCTGGCGGACGTGTCGACCGGCGGCAACGTCGCGAAGGCGCCGATCCCGGTCGGCCCGGGCTACCAGGTGCCGTTCGCCGAGCGGGTGAAGCGCGACGCCGGCATCGGCACCATCGCCGTCGGCATGATCTCCACCGCGTTCCAGGCCGAGCAGGTCGTCGCCACCGGTCAGGCCGACGTCGTGATGGTCGGGCGCGAGTTCCTCCGTGACCCAGCCTTCGCCCTGCGCGCCGCCGCCGAGCTCGGCGTGTCGCTCGACTACGAGCCGCAGCAGTACCACCGCGCGCGCGTCACGGCGTAGGCCGGTCCGCGCGACGCGTGTCGCGCCTCCCGACCGATCACCTCGCACCGGTCGGGAGGCGCGGCGCACTTCCTGTACGTCCTCTCGGCTCCGACACCGCGCACCCGGTACGATGTCCCTCACTGTGGACGATCCTCCGAATTCCTCTTCGCCTTCCCACTCATCCGGCGCTCACTCGGTGAGCAGCCCCGCTTCCCCTGTGTCAGGGGGCGGAGAATGAGTCCCCTCGACATCGTCATGCTGGTCGGCGGCATCCTGCTGACCCTCGGTACCGGTGTCTTCGTCGCCTCGGAGTTCGCACTCGTGAACCTCGACCGCGCCGAGGTCGAGGCCCGCCGTGACCGCGGTGAGTCCGGCCTGGCCCCGGTCATCGCGGCGCTGAAGGTCACGTCGACGCACCTGTCGAGCGCGCAGCTCGGCATCACGCTCACGACGCTGTTGACCGGCTACCTGCTCGAACCGTCGATCGCGACCCTGCTCGAAGCACCGTTCCTCGCGATGCAGCTGCCGGCGGCGATCGTCGAGACGGTCGGCTCGATCGTCGCGCTCGTCATCGCGACGCTGCTCTCGATGATCCTCGGCGAGCTCGTCCCGAAGAACTTCGCGCTCGCGCTGCCGCTGCAGACCGCCAGGCTCGTCGTCCCGATCCAGGTCGCCTTCACGACGGTGTTCAAGCCTGCCGTCGCCGTGCTGAACGGCACCGCGAACGCCGTCCTGCGCTCGATGGGCATCGAACCCCAGGAAGAGCTGTCGGGTGCCCGGAGCGCCGAGGAGCTCAGCTCCCTGCTGCGCCGCTCGGCATCCGAGGGCTCGCTCGAGCAGGACACCGCGACGCTGCTCCAACGCACCATCGCCTTCTCGGAGCTCAGCGCGAGCGACGTGATGACCCCGCGGCCGCGCCTGTCGACCATCCGCGTCTCGGAATCCGCCGACGACGTCATCGCCCTCGCGCGCCGCACCGGGTTCAGCCGCTTCCCCGTCATCGAGGAGGACGCGGACGACGTCGTCGGCATCGTGCACGTCAAGCAGGCCGTCGCGGTCCCGCGCGAGAAGCGCCCCGAGGTGCCGGTGGGCGCCCTGATGACCGAGGCCGAGCGCGTGCCGGAGACCATGCCCGGCGACACCCTGCTCGCCGAGGTCCGGAGCCGCGGCTACCAGATGGTGATCGTCGTCGACGAGTACGGCGGCACCGCCGGCGTCGTGACGCTCGAGGACCTCGTCGAGGAGATCGTCGGCGAGGTGTCCGACGAGCACGACCGGGCGCGGATCGACGTCGTGCGCTCGCGCGGCTGGCTGACCTTCCCCGGTCTGCTCCGTCCCGACGAGCTCGAGGACCGCGCCGGCGTGACGGTCCCCGAGGACGGCCCGTACGAGACCGTCGGCGGGTTCATCATGTCCTCGCTCGGGCGCCTGCCCGTGGTCGGTGACGAGGTCGCGCTCGACGACGGCGTCTTCCGCGTCGAGCGGCTGGACGGCCGCCGGGTCGACCGCGTCCGCTGGACCCCGAACCACCCCGACCCCGTCCCGACGTCCGGGAGCAGCACGACCGGCAGCGCCGCGACCGGCAGGACCACCGCCGGCAGCACCGCCGACGCGCTGCGCCCGGCCACCGGGATCATCATCCCCGCCACGAAGGAGGGCTCCCGATGAGCGCCGCGTCCGTGCACGACGGCATGGTCGTCCTCGCCGCCGGTGAGTCCGCGTCGAGCAGCTCCGACTGGTGGGGCATCTTCTGGCTCGTCGTCCTGCTGCTCGGCAACGCCTACTTCGTCGCCGCCGAGTTCGCCGTCATCTCCGCCCGCCGATCGCAGATCGAACCGCGTGCCGAGGCCGGCTCCAAGGCCGCCCAGATGACGCTCGCCGCGATGGAGCACGCCACCCGGATGCTCGCGACCACGCAGCTCGGCATCACGGTGTGCTCGCTCCTCATCCTCAACGTGTCCGAGCCGGCGATCCACCACCTGCTCGAGGTCCCGCTCGGGCTGACCGGCTGGAGCGTCGAGGTGATCGGCACCGTGGCGTTCGTGTTCACGCTGCTGCTCGTCTCCTTCCTCCACGTGGTGTTCGGCGAGATGGTCCCCAAGAACATCTCGTTCTCGATGCCCGACCGCGCCGCGCTGCTGCTCGTCCCGACGCTCTGGTACATAGGCCACGCCCTGCACTGGGTGATCGTCGGCCTGAACGAGACCGCGAACGCCGTGCTCCGGTTGTTCAGGGTCGAGCCGAAGGACGAGGCCGTCAGTGCGTTCACCGTGGAAGAGGTCCAGACCATCGTCGAGCAGTCCCGCCGCGAGGGCACCCTGACCGACGACGGCAAGCTCGCCATGGCGTTCGAGTTCACGGAGAAGAAGGTCAAGGACGTCGCCGTGCCGATGTCCGACCTGGTCACGCTCCCCGAGGACGCCACCCCCGAGGACGTCGAGCGGGCGGTCGCCCAGCGCGGCTTCTCGCGGTACGTGCTCGTCGGCGACGACGGCGACCCGACGGGCTACGTGCACGTGAAGGACGTCATCGACCTGCGGCCGGACGAGTTCGACGCGCCGGTGCCCCCGAAGCGGATCCGGCAGCTCATCTCGCTGTACACGGACATGGACCTCGAGGACGCCCTCGCGACCATGCGTGCCGCCGGTCGTCACGTGGCACGCGCGTTCGACGCCGAGGGGCGGACGACCGGCGTGCTGTTCCTCGAGGACATCCTCGAGGAACTCGTCGGCGAGGTCGAGGACGCGACCCGGCGGCGGTGACCGCGAGCCCCATGCGGACGGGAGGCGCGGTGCCCGCTGGCACCGCGCCTCCCGTCCGGCCCGGGGTCGCGG